>NZ_CP066782.1 GCF_019186805.1 Comamonas fluminis
GATGCCCTGCCCTACGCGCTGATAATCAAGGAGACTGCCTTGTAGCGGCGTTTTCCTCCCTGACAGCCCGCAGTCTTTCACCGCCTCGCACTGCGAGGCGGCTTTCTTTCCGGGCTACGAGAACAGCTCGGAGTGCGTCCCGCTGCGCACGAAAACGACCAAGCCGCTCTTGCCCGAGTCGTCGAGCGTGTAGATCAGGAGGAAGTCGCCGCCGACGTGGCACTCACGATGGCCTGCCCAGTCGCCCGTCAGGGCGTGATCGAGCCATTCAGGCGGCAGCGGCCCGTCGTTGGCGATCAGCAGCGTCATGGCCTCTTTCAGCCGGTTCATGTCGTACCGGCCGGAATGAGACAGGCGCTGCCAGTCCTTGAGGAAGTCCTTGGTGTAGTCTGACGCTCGGGGCAGGTTTGCCCGCTTACTTGCGGCTGGCTTCTTCGAGGTCATTCAGCAAGGCGTCGGCAGTTGCGAAGCGAGCGCGACGGCTCTTGATGATCTCGTTGGCCTCGGCGATGGCGACGCGGCTGGTGGCGTTCGGTGCCTTGAGCGCGAACGGCAGTTCCTTGTCGGCGACAACACGGGTCAGGAACACGCGGATCGCATCGGAGACGGTCAGGCCCATCGAGGCCAGCGTTTCCGCAGCCTGCGCCTTGACGTTCTCGTCCACGCGAACGTGAACCATAGTGGTGGTAGCAGCCATGACGGCCTCCTATTGCGACTGATTGAGATACATTGTATCGCACACCGCGCACAATCGCAAGGCGACACCCCTCCCCCCCCGGTGCCCCATCTCTAGGTATGTATATAGGTAGGTATATATATACCTACCTATAGCGACCACGGCAGGAGCTTGGCGATGTTGCGGGCATCGTCGAGGCCGCGATGGTGCGAGCCATCGAGAGGCAGGCCCACCATCTGCAACGCGCGGGCCATCCCCACTTCCTTGATCTTGCGGCCCTTAGCAAACCGGCGCTTGAGGTTCACATGCTCGAACGCTGCGAGCGGGCTTTCGATGCCGTGTCGCTCGCAGTCACGCGCAAGCTGCTTGGCGTCGAATTGGCCCCAGCTCCCCCACGTTGCGCCCGGTGCCTGATGGCGTTGGGCGAAGCTGGCCAGCCGTGCCGCGACCGCTGGGAACAACTCGGCACCGTCCACGTCGGCCTGCTGGATGTTGGTGAGCTGCCGACAGAACGGAGTGAGCTGAGGGCGTACCACGGGGCGCACCAGCGCCTGAAACGTGTCGAGCACGCTGCCCTCAACCGTAGCCCAAACCGCGCCGATCTCGATGATCTCCATATCGCTCGCCGGGAGGCCATCGGCATCGTCGCAGGTGGCCTCAAGGTCAATGACGAGCACCACCGGGGTCACAGAATCCCCGCGAGGGCATCGACCAGCGACTGCCCTCCCCTGCGATTCAGCCAGCGCGGCTGCATCCCGAAGGCCTGCGGCCCGTCGAAGTCGCACCGCTTGCTGTCGCCTACGAAAACCGTCTCAGCCGGAGCGCAGCCCAGCTCGGCGCACGCAAGCCGGTACATCGTCGGGTGTGGCTTGGCCAAGCCTACTTCGTAGGACAAGACGTAGGCGTCCAGCTCTGGCAAGAGGCCGCGCACGGCCGGGCCGTACTCATAGGCAAGGTTCGAGCACACCGCCAAGCGCAGCCCTGCTGCCCGTGCCTTGACGAGAACGTCGGCCACCTCGGGGAACAGGCGCAGGCCGGACAGCTCTTCGGCCAAGTCGGCTTCCATGATGTCCAAGCTGCTTTCCACGCCCAGCTCGACGGCGAGGGTCGCCAGTGGCACGTCGCGCGTGAGGCAGGCGATCCGATCCACCGGCCGCCCGGCCGCGTCCACCAGATGCCCGTAGGGTGCAGGGCGCGTGGTGTAGCGGATCAGGGTGCCGAAGGCGTCAAAGACAATGGCTCTTGTGGCTGCATGTATATATATACCTACCTATATACCTACATACCTACTCGAACAGCTCGCGCTCGAACTCGACGCCAGCCACCACCAGCGGCTCGCCGCTGGGCCAGCGCTTGGGCGGCTGGTGATCGCTGATGACCTGCACGTCGGTGTCGTCGTTGACCACGGCCACGTCGGCGGCGTGCAAAGCGGCTTGCTTGCTCGCCCGCTCGAAGCGGCAGGTGTTGGGGTCGAATGTCCAAAAGCGCATGTCAGCCTCCTTGGTCTTGAGCTTTGCGGCGCTCGTGCTCTTCGAGCAGCCGCTGGTAGGAATCGAATTCCGGCGTGCCGGGCGTGGCGAAGTTGGGCAGCATCAGCGGCTCGTACTCTTCCTCGATGACTGGACGCCCCTTCACCGGCTCGGGCATCAGGTCGGCCAGCAAGCGCAACACGGCTCTGGTTCCGTTGCGGATCGCGACGGCGTTCTTGCTGTCGGTCGCGGCATAGCCCTTTTGGATGCCGGTGCGGATGACGCCCAAGCGTTCGGCGAGCGTGTCGAGTTCGTACTGGGCTACCGACTTCAGGTGCTCTTCGTCCTGTTTGACGCGCCACTCTTTCCATTCGTCCTGTTCGGCCGGAGTGAGGACGGCGGCCACTTCGGCGGGCAGCTCGCGGGCTGCGCGGTCGAACTTGGCCACCACGCGCTGCACGTTCTTGCCCTCCGGGAAATCTGGCGTTACCTCGCGCACGCGGCGCAGGCACTGCACGGTTTTGCCCTCGTGGTAGTTGCCATCTTGGTCACGGTGGCGGACGGTCTTGAACTGCATGGGCTGCGTTCTCTTCTTTTAGTTGGTTGCGTATGTGTAGAACTATACGCAAAAGCGCGAAAGTCTGCTACCATTCGCTTGTGGTCGGTAGGTATATATATACTTACCGAGTCCCAGCGCCGGGGAGAAACCCGGCAGGTCGATGGTCAGCCGCTTTGCTGCTGCGTCGGTATGTATATATATCTATAGGAGCACCCATGATCTTCGCGTGTGTGAACACCAAGGGCGGCGTCGGCAAGACCACGACCGCTGTGCATTTGGCAGTGATGCTGGCCCGGCAGGGCAAGACCCTCCTGATCGACGGCGACCCGCAGGCCTCGGCCGCGAGCTGGGCTGCTTGGCGTCGTGAGACGCAATACGACCCGTCGCCCACCACCACCTGCCTCGCTGGCAAGGCGATCTTGGCCGAAGGCAAGCAGTTGGCCAGCGGCTTCGAGCACGTCGTCGTTGATGCCGGTGGCCGTGATTCGGTTGGTCTGCGCTCAGCGCTGCTGCTGGCCCAGCGTGCCGTGATCCCAATTGGCGCGAGCAATCTGGACGCTGCCGCCATGACCGACTTGCTGGAAGTGGTCGAGCTGGCCCGCGACTACAACCCCGAGCTGGATGTGCGCGTGCTGCTGACCCGTGTCGATCCGCGCACCAAGGATGCGGCCGAGATGCTGGAATTCTTGGCCGAGCAGAAACTGACCGTGCTGCCGACCAAGGTGTGCGAGCGGGTGGCTTTCCGCCGCGCCATCGGCGAAGGCGCGAGCGTGCAGGAGCTGGGCCGTGACCAAGCCGCCATCGCCGAGATGGAAGCCTTCTTCAAGGAGGTGATGGCATGAGCATGAAGGGCAAGCCCAACACGGCGCAGTTCAAGCCGCCCAAAGACCCGACCGCCTTCCTCGAAGGCGGGGAGGCCGACAAGGCCGAAAAGCCGCTGGTGGCACCTGCGGCCGTGACCACGCCACCGGCCGCCACGCCGCCCGCTGCCGAGGAAACGCAGCGCTACGGCCGCGCACGGGTGCAAAAAATCTTCAACTTCCCCGAGGAACTGGCTGATCGCCTGCGCCGCGAAGCGCTCAAGCGCTCAGAAGAGAAGGGCGGCCGGGTCACGGAGAAGGACATCGTGATCGAGGCGCTGGAAGCCTTCCTCAAGGGCTGATAGGTATATATATACCTATCTATGTATATATATAACGATTTCCAGTATGGACTATAGTCCATACAAGTGACGACACCAACACCATACAGCGACAGGCGCAACGAAACATGATATTGTTGCGATTGGGCGCGGAATAAGGTATAAACGATGCTGACGACAACTGCTAGTGTGGTCGCGCCGAAGGTTTTGAAGGAACTCATCGCCGCTGGGTCGGTTTCCGCCGCCCGAGTGGAACCCGGTGACAAGGGCCTCTTGATCGTGGTGCGGGCCGGAATGAATGAGCGAGTGCTGGGTGCTGCCCGTGGCGGCCTTCGGTACTTCCAGAGTCTCGATGGAGCTGCAAGCGTTTTGCAGTCCTACGGGATCATGAAGTTTGATGTGAACACGGAGCACTGGGTGCCCAAGACGATGGTTCGAGGCTACAAGCAAGCCCCGGCCATGTTGGATGCAGAGTGACCGTGATGAAGAAGGAGAGAGCTGACCAGACAGCAGAAAACTGGAGAGTCAGAAACGACAAAGCCCGCTTTGGCGAGCGGGTCTTGACAGATAAACCGGGCAGGGTGCCCAGACACGTACAGCGTTCGCTTTGGCGGGTGAACTCTGTACCAGTGCAATAAAGCGACTGAAAGTGCTTCCATTGTACGTGTCTTAAACCCTGCGCGCAAGCGTGCGCACGCCCCTATGGGACGTGTGATGAGGGGTTATGGCAGGTACAACGGCACAGAAACTAGACAACCAGACCGCAGATCGCTTTTTCCAGTCGGGCACCGCGCTCAATCGCGTGCTCACGGAAGCGCCCTATCTGCCGCGTTGTTCTGACGACAAGACGGCCACCCGAGTCCGGCCGCGCGAATACGCCATTCGCTACCCCTACATGCAGGTCAATCGGCCCGGCTTCGTGAGCTGGCTGATCTTCGACCTTGACCATGCCAAGGCGATGATCTGGGAGGACGCTGGCCTTCCTGCCCCCAACCTGATCGTCCGCAACCGCCAAAGCGGCCACAGCCACCTCTACTACGCGATTCCCCCGGTCTGTACGACCGAGGCCGCCCGCAGCAAGCCCATCGCCTACATGAAGGCCGTCTATGAGGCCTTCGCTGCCCGGCTCGATGCCGACACCGACTTCCACAGCGGCCCCGTGGCCAAGACGCCCGGTCATCCTTGGTGGCTGACGCACGAGCTGCACGCCCACGTCTACGAGCTGGGGGAGTTGGCCGACTACGTGGACTTGGCTGTGTCCAGCCCGTGGGGCAAGGGGCCTCAGTTCGACGAGGTGAGCCATTCCCGGCACTGCATCCTCTTCGAGCACCTGCGGCACTACGCCTATTCCATCGTGAACCGTGAGCGCGAGCGCGGCTCGTTTGCCACCTTCACGCGGCTGCTCGAAGTCTACGCGCACAACCGCAACAGCTTCCAGAAGCTGGGCTTCATGGACAACCTGGCCCAGTCCTCACTCAAGGCCACGGTGAAGTCCGTCGCCCGCTGGACGTGGGATCGCTACACCGGCTGCGGCCGGTGCCACCGGGGCGTGATGCAGCTCGACAAGGACTTGCCGCTGATCGAGCGGCAGCGCCTCGCCGCCGCCCGCACCCACGACGTGCGCCACAAGACCACCGAGTCCAAGGTGCGCGCCGCGTGCCGCCTGCTGCAACAGAAGGGCGAAGCCCTCACGCAAGCCGCTATCGGCCGCGTAGCGGGCCTCACAAGGCAGACGGTGGCCACCTACAAGCATGTGCTCGAAGAAGTGCTCAAACCCGTCGCCGTGGCGATTTTGGGGGGCACTTCGGGCAAGGCCGAGGATGTTAAGCATGGTGCACATCAGGTAACTGCCGCCCCGCAGGGGGCCGGGGTTCCGGTTTCAGCTTCGGTGTCCCTTGAGCTGTTTCCTGCTGGGCCGGGTGTCGTGCCTGTGCTGGATGGTTGAGATGGAGCCGGTTTTGGTTTTGAGTAGCCCAAGCGTTTATCAAACGCGAGTAGCCGCAAGTGGGTTGTGGGTAAGTCCGCAGGACTTATCCATCATCCCGCGCGCAGGGCGAAGCCCGGAGGGTGTTCCGCCGCGCGCAAGCGCGGCCCCCCCTCAGTTTTCGGCGTGGCGGCCGTGTCGGTTGAATGGAGTTCGGAGGATGTAGCGTATGGCTCGACGGTCTTTTGACGATGAAACGCTCGCATGGGTGCGAGAGATGCCGCTGTCGCAGGTGCTCGACAAGCTGCGCGATGATGGTCAGTTGTTCTGGCGTCGCGATCCTGACTTCGTGCCGGAGAAGGACAAGCGGACGGTGCGGCTGTTTTTGTCGTCGCCCTCGGGCTTTGCTTGGGAAGTTCTGGTGACGGGCCTCAAGTGGTTTGACGTGCGCGCAGGGAAGGGTGGAGGTGGCGGCATCGACCTCGTGATGCACCTGTTGGGCATCGACTTCGTGAAGGCCGTCAAGCTGCTTTCGTCCGGTGCCGGTGTGGCTGGCCAGCGTCGTCCAGTTCGGCCGCAGTGAAATTCGGGCGGCTCGCTGCTGCGCATCGACCGGGCTCTCGTGCTTCGCATCGAGCCTCGTGACGAGTCTCGACCCCTGCGGGCTTCGATCTTCCCTCCCTGTCGGTCGGCCTGCCGCTTTCGCCGTCCCGGCGACCGAAACCCCTTCGGTTTCGGCTTCCCGCGTGGGGTCTTGCCCCACACGTCGCGGGGAATGTGGGCGGGCTTTGCCCTTGACATCCCCCTCTGACGTGAGGCTCTGGTCGTTCCAGCCGCATCAAGGGTGCGCTGCGCCGTGATCCTCACCCGTTCGGTGCTCGGGCTGCGCCCTGTGCTCCGCGTGCGGCTTCCGGTCACGCCCTTGACCCGGCTTCCAATTGAAAACCGTATGTATATAGGTAGGTATATATATACATAAATCGAGCGAATCAAGCGGCTTGTGTGGCGCTGGGGAAGTCGTGACGCAAGGATGGTGGCTTGTTCATCACCGGAGATCGACTCCCATGCAAACTACCAAAACCACCCCGTACCACTGCGCCGAGCTGCGGCGCTCTGTGCCCGTGCTCCAGCGGATCGAATGGGTGAGCGGGATCGGCCAAGACGATGCCGAGCCGGTTGTGCTCGCCGAGGCCTGTGCGCTGGCCAGCCGCTGCCCGAGGGTCGCGCACTGCCCGCTGACGGCCGACGAGTAGGGCGGCTCGATGGCCGCCCCGGAAGCCCCAGCTTGCGGGCTGGGGCGGGGTCACGGTCAGTCCTTGAGCAAGACGATGTGGTGTGTGATGCCTGTGGCGATCAGCACAGCGTGCTCGTTGTTGCGGAACGGGTAGCCGTTGTGTGCGATGACGATGATGCGCATGAAATTCACCTCCTTTCTGGGCAAGTTGCCTCACACCTATTTATGCGGCGGCGCTGAAAAGGGGGTCGATTCAGAAAACGGAATTTAAAGCACGCTAAGGAATGCTCGATCCAGCAACGGCGCGGCTTTGCGTGTGGCGTCTGCCGCTGGAAGCGGCGTTTCGGCTGTTCTCGAAACTCGGCAGTCTCGGCGGCTCGATTCGAGAGCGGTTTTCGAGAACGGGACGGACAAGGCCAGCACTGGCGCGGCCCGCATTCTCACGGTGGCTTCTTGAAAATGATCGTTTGCGAGAGCGGTGGCCATGCCAATGGCTTAACGTACTTTATTTTCCGTTTTCTTAGACGTCCCCAACATCGCCCCCTGGAAGTCTTGGTTGCCTCTCATCGTCCTCGTCCGCGTCGTTCGCCGATCGTTTCAGATCATACTGGCCGAGGCCAGCGTCGACGGGGGATTTTTTCAACGGCCTGCTAGAGTTGGTCAGCGCGGGTCAGTTCGACGGCCAGGGCGACCACCACACCCCCAAGCCCTTCGTGCGCAAAGCGTTTGCCAAGTATCTTGAGTGCGGCATCTTTGCCCATGGCTTTGCCCGCGCTCGCTGCGGCGACTGTGGGCACGACTACTTTGTAGCCTTCTCCTGCAAAGGCCGGGGAGTCTGCCCCTCGTGCACCACCCGGCGCATGGTGGAGACAGCAGCGCACCTGAACGATCACGTATTCCCCCGCCTGCCGGTGCGCCAGTGGGTGCTCTCCGTGCCCAAGAGGTTGCGGTACTTCATGCAACGCGACGGAGCGGTGCTGAGCATGGTGCTGCGCATCTTTCTGCGGGTGATCGCACAAACTCTGCAGACCCACAGCCCCGGTGCGGCCCATATGGACAAGGCAGGCCTGCACATCGGTGCCATCGCCTTCATTCACCGATTCGGCTCCAGCCTCAATGAACACGTCCACTTCCACGTCTGTGTGGTGGACGGGGTGTTTGAGGAAGTGGAGGGCGAGGGCAGCGCTGATGCCGCAATGCAAGTCTCTGCGTCAGGTGTCGTATTCCACCCTGCCACCGGCATCGATGCGACACCCGTGGCACAAGTGCAGACCACACTGCAAAAACGTATCCTGCGCGCCTTTGTGGGCCGTGGGCTGCTGGAGAACTTCGAGGCAAAAGAGATGCTGGGGTACAAACACAGCGGTTTCTCGGTGGATGCCGGGGTGTGCATTGAATCCCACGACCGTCCAGGCCTTGAGCGGCTCTTGCGCTATTGCGCCCGCCCACCCTTTGCGATGGACAGGCTGCGCAAAGAGGGAAGCAAACTGGTGTACCGCTGCGGCAAGCAGCGCAGCGAACCCACCAGCGACAAGCGCGGTGCCAAGGTTGATGAGCTGCACCTCACACCGCTGGAGCTGATCGACCGCATTGCCGCGCTGGTTCCCCCGCCACGCACCCACCGGCACCGCTATTTTGGCGTGTTGGCACCCAACTCGCCGCTCAGGGCTGCGGTGACGGCGCTGGCGACACCGGCGCAAGCCGCTCCCGTGCTGGGCGCGTCGATCAGCACGGGGGAGTGCGCGCCTGGTGTGGTACCGATGAGCAGCGCGCTGCCATCCCAGAGCGAGCCGGTGCTGCCCAAGCGTGCAGCGCACTACCTGTGGGCGGTGCTGATCGCCCGCATCTACGAGGTGTTCCCCCTCTTGTGTCCGCTGTGTGGCGGGCATATGCGCATCATCGCGTTCATTACGCACAGCGCTGACATCCGGCACATCCTGGACCACATCGGGGCAGATTCAGAGCCACCCCGCATCTCCCCGGCGCGCGGGCCACCGCTGTGGGATGACTGTAGTGATGCGCAGATGGATGACGGGGCGCAAACCGAGCCAGCAGACTGGGACCTGGCGGCGCAACCGGCACCGGACTTTGAGGTCGATCAGCGCATCAGTTGGTGAATGAACAAAGCGGCGATTTTGACTTGCCGCGAACTGGCTCTGCGCCCGGTACACGCCGAGCGCCGCAAATCACTCTCCTGAACGCCAAACCCTGGTGGTGAACCTGACACCTGGGCGGGAAAATCGAGTGTCTCAGCCGGCTTGATGGCGCTTCCGCGGTGCGATACTTGGCCTCATGTGGTTAAAACGCCTATCCGTTTGCTTCTTTTTGTTAGCTTTCTGGTGGAAGCTCATACAATGGGAAATTGAAATTTCGTCCTCGACATTCTTTAACATTTGTCGTGGTGGTGATCGAAGCTGTTGCATTTAGATTCACTGGGCTGAATTTGAATGCTCAAAACAATATGAGACGCCCAACACCCGGGGAATTGACAGCGCACAGCGCACAGCGCACAGCGCACAGCGCACAGCGCACAGCGCACAGCATAAAGAACCCAAGGTCTAGAACCTGCCTTTGGGGGCGTTACGCTCCCGGAACCTCCCGCTCAGCGCTGGCGGGCGGTTTCACGCTGATCGAGCTCATGATCGTGGTGGCCATCATCGGCATTCTGGCCGCTGTGGCCCTGCCGTCCTACAGCCGCTACGTGACACGCGCCAAGCTGCCGGAGGCGTTTTCGCTGCTCTCTGGAATGGGGCTTTCCGCGCAGCAGTACTTTCAGGACAACCGCAGCTATGTGGGCGCTGGCGGCATCGGGGGCTGCCCGCCGGGCGTGGGCCTGGCTAACGGCTCCAGCAAGAATTTCAATTTTTCCTGCACGAACGTCACGGCCACCACCATCACGATGCAGGCCTCCGGCATCTCGGCGGACCTGAGCACCATCACCTTCACGCTGAACCAGAACGGCGTTCGCGCCACCACGAGCGTACCCAGCGGATGGACAGCGAACAGCGGCGCCTGCTGGGTGCGTGAGCAGGGCGGGAGCTGCTCATGAACGCCGCGCGCCCTGGCCAGGTTGCGATGCAGCGCGGCTTCACGCTGGTGGAGCTGATGGTCACGCTCACGATTTTGGTGATGCTGCTGATGATCGCCGTGCCTGCGGTGCTGCGTGCGATCCAGAACGCGCGTACATCGACGCTCGTGCATCGCCTGCCGCAGGACGTGGCCTGGGCGCGTAATCAATCGGCCACCACGCCGGCGCTGTATCGCATCACGCTTGGAAGTGGCTGCCAATGGAAGATTGAGCTTGCCGATCTGTCGGGCGCCACACCTTCGTGGACGACGAATGCGCAAACCCAGGCCCGCTCCATCACGACGACAGAGGCCGCCAGCGCCTATCCCGGCGCAAGCTGCGCGCTCAGCGGGGCTTCATCGCAAACCATTGACTTCGACAGCCGAGGCCAGATTTCCAATGGCACGGCGCCCCAGGTCACCATTACCAGCGCCAACGGGCAAACCTGGGTCATGCAGGTGCTGCTGTCGGGTTTCGTGCTGCTCAACGCCAAGACAAGCTCATGATGAATTCGCACATCCCCGCGCAAACAGCGCCCGGCGCTCGCCATGAGGGCGGAATGACGCTCATCAGCGTGCTGGTTGCCCTGCTAATTTTCGCCTTCAGCCTGCTGGCGCTGGCGGGTTTGTATACCCGGCTGGTTTCGGCCCAACTCGGCAATGAGTTGACAACCAGCACACAGACCATCGGCAACCGCTTCTGGGCGCTGCTGCAGGCCCAGCCCGCGATGCTGGGAGCCATAGGCTCGAGCGCGACCTATACGTCGGCCAATGTCACCAGCGCGCCCGCCGTGCTGCAGCCCTTGTTGCGCGATGTTTTCAGCAGCCAATACGTGAACCTGCCCGGTGCCAGTGTCACTATCGCCACGGGCAATGATGCTCTGGGCACTGCCTGCAATACGGCCACGCCCAGCACCACGATTTGTGGGGTGACGCTGAGCCTGACTTGGACCGCGCCTGGCGGTGGCCCTGCCCGTCGTCAGGTGTTTGCATTCCAGGTCGGGGGGTTTTGAGATGCCGCCGCTGTACCGCCGCCAAGCCGGCTTCACCCTCGTCGAGTTGTTCGTTGCAGTCCTGATCGGTCTGCTGCTGACGCTGGCCGTGATGGTCATCCAGGGGCAGTTGACGCGCACCAACATGCAACTGTCCGATGCCGGCCAACGCAACGATCAGGCGCGGTCGGCCATCGACACGCTCCAGCGAGACTTGAGCAACGCGCTGTACATGGTCAACGGCACGTCGCCACTGTGCGCCGCTACCGTCCAGTACACAGGCTCGACCGGCACGCCGGTCATTTCCGTCAGCGCCGTGGAGGCTTTGCCGCAACCCCGTGCCCTGCCTTCGAGCACAACCGTGGTAGATGCGCTGATGAAGCCCGACGCCTATGTGACGGCCTCCTTGAGCAGCGCCAACGTCAGCCACATGCTCACCATCAACATGGTGCCGACCGCGCTGCGGGCGCCGCCGGCAGCTGGTGTGCAGAGCGCACCCTACAAGGTCGTGCACAACCGGGTGCAGACGGCTCCCGGCGGTCAGCAGGCCGTGGCCAATGGCGTGTTGCCGTTGAGCAACATCGACGGCATGGCCGCGGGCGATGCCGTCACGCTGATGGTGCCCATGTCCGGCGGCCCTTTGAGCGGCCTGGCCTGCCTGCGCTTTTCGGCGGCCAGCCCGACCGCCGTCTCGCCCACCTTTCCCGCCTACATCACGATGCCGTCGCCGGGCAAGTTCGGCGACTTTACCCAGCCGCTGCGCGATGCCGGCCTGCTTGGCAGCACGCAGGTGCTGACCGACAGCCAATTGGTCGCCGCCAAGCTCAAGAACGAAGGCCCGCCCGCCGCGGGCGCTGCTGCACAGCTCATCACCTATTACGTAGCCACCATCTCCAACGGCGCTTCGGGCACGGTACCGGTGCTGGCCAGGGCCGTCATCAACGCAGACGGTACGTTGGACGCGCAGCCCGCGCCGGTTGCCGTCGGCGTCGTCGGGCTACAGGCGCTGTTCGGCGTGGACGGCGTCAGCAACGCCACTGCGGCCACCGGCGGCATCACTAACTACCGCACCTGGAGCCAGGTGGTGAGCGCCCAGATCGCGGGGCGAGTGCGCTCCGTGCTCTATGCGGTTGTCACCCGTACCTTGCAGACCGATGCTCGCAACCCCGTGGTGAACGCCGTGCCCATACCCAGCCCGAATCTCGGCACGGGAGACCCGACATTCACGCCGTTCTATCCGCGAACCACGGACGAGCAACGCGACCGCTACACGGTTCACGTCGCCGAAGTCGCGCTGCGCAATCAAATCTGGGGGAATTGATGACACACGGAAGATCGGGTACACGCCAGTGCCTGGCGCAGCGCCCAGGGCACGGGCGTCAGCGGGGCGATGTGCTGCTGTTCGTGCTGTTCAGCGTGCTCGTGCTTTTGCTGGCAGGGCTTTACACCATGCGCGGCCTGATCGGGGATACGGTGATCGCCGGCAACGCAGCCCAGCGGCAGAAGAACGTGCAAATGGGGGACGCCGCGCTGGCCCAGGCCATGAAGGTCATTACCGACACGCTGGACGGCACCGATGGCAGCGTCGCCCTGCAGATCGCGGCCCATGGCGCAAGCTGGTTGTACATCCCGTCCGGCACGGCGGCTTGGGAGGCGCCGGGCACCGGGGGCAATCTTGGCTTCTGGGCGCAGTGCGCTGCAGCAAGCGCTGCCGTGCCGTGTCCCGATATTTCGACGCTGCCCAGCATGTCCGCACTGCCCGCCGGCTATACCGCGCGGATGGTAGTCGTGCCCACCAATCTGCCCACCGACTCCCAGGCTTGCGGTACCACCGGCTACGTCGCCATCTACTACAACGTCTTCGTGAATGTGCGCGAGGCCAATGGCGTCACCTCGGCCAATGTCGAAGACGTATTCAAGCAATGTGTCCGTGATTTTTGAAGCATGCCATGTACTTTCAAAAGGTCTTCGCCATGAATCCATCCCCGCACAAGCCGCGCACAACGGCCAGCGCCTGCGCATCCGCCCTGTTTCTTGCCACGATGGTGTTGCATGTACCCGTCGCGGATGCCGCCGCCGTTTCGGCCAGGCCGCAGATCGTCTTCGCCCTGGGCAATTCGGAGTCCATGGACGGTACGCTTTCCGGCGCCATCATGACGGGCTCGGGCATGCTCGACAGCGATACCAGCCTCAAGTCCCTGTCCGCCTCCTCCTCGCCGGTCAACTATGCCGTGCCGGCCGGCTTCGTGCCGCCAAAGCAAGCTGCCGTTGCGGGCCAGGCGCCTTATACGGTCAAGGTCGGCGGCACGTGGTATGACAACGGTGCCAGCCGTCTGAACGTCGCCAAGGCGGGGATTGCTGACACGCTGAACAAATACCTGCCCACCATGGATTTTTCACTGGTCACCTATCAGACCAGCGGGAGCAGCCTGTACACCACCTGGGCTTACCACATGTCGCCTGTGGGCGGCTTCAAGTTCACCAACACCCAGGTGCCGCCCCTGCGCTACGTCGCCAATCCGTGCTACACCGGCACTTCTACGTCGGCGGGGCTGTCCGCCACCGTGGCCAGCAATTGCACTGCCTTCGCGAGTCTGTACAACGCGGCGGCAGCGCCCGGTGGAATCTATGCCAACAGGTACATTCAAGTTTCCTCCAGCGCCGACGATGCCAGCGTCAATGACGTGCTGTATGCCAGCAACCTCAGTGCCCTGTGGGTGAGCTATGGCACCGTGAAAACCGGAAACGGCATCACCGTCACTCCGCCCAACACCAATACGCCCTACACGGCCTATGGCCTGGGCAACTACAACAACGGGGGTGTGCTCGTGAGCTACAGCAACTCGTTGCCCAGTGGCATCGGCGGCACCAGCCCCACGAACGCGGGCTACGTGCCCTTTTCGTCGCAGGTGATGTATGTGCAGCGCGGTTTTGGCTATGGCGGCAGCCAGTCGGCCACGACAGGCACGACAGCCGTGGCCATGACCGGCCTGAGCGCCAACCCGACGACGGCGCAAATCACTACGGCCTACAACCAATTCAAGCCCTTGCTGGAGCCTGAGACCAATGTCCTGGCCACTGGTGAAATCAAGGCCATTGCCGGCCAGGCGGCCACGGCGGGCCTGATGGTGGGGGCGGGCAATGCCCTGGCGGGCCTGCCGGCAACCTGTGCCGGGCAGTACGTCATTTTGCTGACCGACGGCCTGCCCACCATGAGCCTGGACAGCAAAGCCTGGCCGCCGCTGGGCAGCGAGTCGGGCTCCGGCTATGGCGTCTACGCCACCTTCGCGGGCATGCCTGCCAACGCCAGCTACGGCCTGCGGGACGGCTCCAGCTCGACATTGCCTGCCGGCAGCTTTGTGCCGGGCGGCAGCAACAATCAGGCGCTGATCGACACCATCGCCAAAATCACCGACCTCCACACCAGGGGCATCAAGACCTATGTGGTCGGCCTCGGCGCTGGCGTGGACGCGACCCAGAATCCGGCAGCCAACGCAACGCTCAACGCCATGGCCATTGCCGGCGGCACCGCCCAGCAATATCCGGCCAGCGACATTCCTTCATTCCAGGCCGCGCTGGCCGCCATTGCCCAGCAGATCTACACCAGCGTTCAGGTATCCGCGCCAGTCGCTCCCGGCTCGGTGAGTTCGGGCAGCAAGGTCTACATCGCCACCAGCAAGAACCAGTCGGGAGGCATCGGCGGCCACATCGACGCCTACACGAGCGATGCCTCGGGCCAGGCCACCGGCTCCTCGCTGTGGGACGCAGGCAGCCCCTCCCTGATGAGTGCTGCCGTGCGCAGGGACAATCTCTGGTCAACCCAATCCACGCCGGCCAGTGCCCCCGCCGGCTCCGGAGCGCTGGCCAAGCTGGCCGACATGGGTACGGCCACCAGCGCCGACTATGACGCAGCAGCCTTCGCCTGGACCGCCAGTACCTGTGTGCCAACTCTCCGGCATCTGCTGGCCTACACCTTCAACCCCACCTATGGCACCCTGGGGGACACGGGCAGTGGCGGCATGAGCTTTCCCACCGCCATTGGCGGCTGCTCCTATCTGGCGGGGCGTGAGCCGAACTGGATGATGGGTTCCATGAGTCCCAATAACGATGTCCACTATCTGGGCGCGCCCGGCAGCGCCTCGCTGCTGAGCCTGCCCGGCTATACCGCCTTCGCGGCCAACAACAAGGGGCGCGCCGGCGTGGTGCTGGCCACCAGCAACGACGGCATTCTCTACGGCCTCGACGCCAGCACGGGCGACATGGACTGGGGCTGGATGCCGCGCCCGTTCGTCTCGCAGTTGAGCCAATACACAACGCTCATCTCCAAGCAATTGTTTGATGGCGGATTCCGCGTGGTCGATGCCGTGGACACGCCGCTGGCCACGGCCACGGCCAGCAATTGGGCCAGCTACGTGGTGGGCACGGCCCAGGGCGGCGCGTACCACTATGCGCTCAAGCTCAGCAGCAATGCCAGCGGCTCTGCCACCACGCCGCCGCGCCCGGCGGAGCAAGCCTGGGGCATCAGCATCCCCGGCGGCTCCTCACCGCAGATGCAAGAGCCGCTGGTGGTCAACATCGGCACGCAGCAGTACGCGCTGTTCGTGGTCAATACGACGTCCGGCACCACCACTACCAGCTCGCTGTACGAGGTCAACGTGGCCACGGGCAAGCCCATGCCTTCGGCCACGCTGTCGGCTTCGCTGCCCTTCGTCGCCAACAGCGCCATGAGCTTCGACGCCATGACCGGCACGCTATGGCTGGGCGACGCTGCCGGTGGCGTCTGGTCGCTCAACATCAGCGGCATGCCGACGCTGGATACTGCCACTGCCCTGAAACTTGGCACCACCAGCCCGGCCCAGCCCGTGAATTACGTCGGTTACGGCGAATCGGGCGGCCTGCCCTACATCTGGGCGGCCACGAGCGACAAGATCACCATGTTCGCGCAGACGGGCGGCACCAGTTCTGCCGCCTGGGCAAGCAAAGGCGGCGCCTCTCCCCAGGGCTATCGCAACGGCAGCGCCGTTGCCAGCACCGTGGTCAGGCCGTTGCAACTCAATGGCCTGGTATCGGCAGCGCCGGTACTCGCCAATGGAGTGCTGGTCGTGCCGGTCTTCGTGCCGCCGCCGGCTAATACCTGCGGTGTGGGAACTGGCTACTACCAACTCTTTGACCTGGCTTCTGGCTCGGATCCCAAGATCCCCGTGACCTATAAGGGACTCATCGTCAGCAATGGCCTGATTTCCCTGGGTGCAGGCTCGCCGCTGACGCCGAGCTTGCACGGCTCCAAAAACGGCATCATCGGCCTGCCCGGAACCAATGCCCCGGCAGCCCCGGGCGCATCCCAGTTGGGCCCCATCAACTTTGGCGGAAAACCGCTGTCCCGCGCCGTGCTTTGGCGGCAGCGGTAGTACCAGCATTGGCGGCGAATGCTGCTGAATTCATAGCTGCTTGAGCCTGATTAAAGCCAAATTCAGATAGAAAATAATCTGAAATTGGCTTTAATCAGGCTCAAGCAGCTACTTTTTTTGATGAACCCGCCCGCTAGCCCGTCCGATATGATGTTGCTCGTCACAACGCATGGAGGTCGTCGCCATGGGCTACTACACCTTTGCCGTAGGCGTGAGGATCAAGGAGCTGCAGGCCGCGATCGGCAGCAATGACCAGCGGCTGCTGGAGCGCGTGCGCCTGGGCGAGTATTTTTCAAACTACGAGGACGTGGTCACCGACGACGGCAAGTTCACCCTGGACAAGGCCCTGCAGGAGTTGATCGCGGGGCGCATCAGCCGGCCCGACGCGGGCTTCGTCTACGGCTATGCGCTGATCTGCCTGAGCCATGCGCTGGGGTACGAACTGCCCGAGGGCAGCGATTTCAAGATGTACGTCGAGACCGAGTTCATCGACGCGCTGCTGCGCGGAGAGTTCGGCCTGGATGACTTCGACATCACGGATCAGCTGTTCCCCGACGCATGCGAATGGAGCGAGGTGATTCCGCAGTTGCCCGAGGTCGAGGACTGGCCCAGCGGCGTCTACCTGCCGCTCGAGTACCTGAGGACGCTGCAGCAGCGGCTGGCCGGCGTGCAGATCACCAACGACCAGATCGCGGCATGGGAAAACGGGGAAGGCACCGAAGACGACGATGAGGACGGTGGAGAACTTGGCGAGGAGAAGGCCTGCGCGGCCGAGCATGTGCGCAATCTGCAGGCCAATCTCGCGTTCTGCATAGAGCACGAGCTGGACATGGCCTGGTTCTGCCACTGATTGCCGCCAGGACGGATTTTCAGGCCGGGTAGATCGCTCCCAGGATGCGCGGCCCGTGCGCGCCGGTGACGCTGGCCAGGTTGCCCGGCAGCCCAAGCAGGCACTGGCGCGCCAGCCAGGCAAAGGCCGCCGCCTCCACCTGTTGCGGCGGCAGGCCGCGCCCGGCGGTGGTGGTGACGGCGATGCCGGGCAGCAGCGCGCCCAGGCGGTCGAGCAGGTGTCCGTTCAGGGCGCCGCCGCCGCAAACCAGCAGCTCCTGCGCCGCGCCACCGAAGGCGCGTGCGGCATTGGCGCAGGCTGCGGCGGTGAATTCGGCCAGGGTTGCCTGCACGTCCTCGCGCCGCGCACCGGCAAAGCTCTGCAGATGCGCATCCAGCCAGGCGCGATGGAACAGGTCGCGGCCGGTGCTCTTGGGCGGCGGCTGGCGCAGAAAGGGCTCGTCCAGCAGCGCGGCCAGCAGGGCCGGCAGTACCCGGCCCGAGGCGGCCCAGCGCCCGTTCTCGTCGAAATCCAGGCCCAGGTGCTGCTGGCACCAGCCGTCCATGAGCGCGTTGCCCGGCCCGCAGTCGAAGCCCAGCACCGAGCCATCGGCCCTCAGCACGCTGAGGTTGGCGATGCCGCCCAGGTTGAGCGCCAGCACGGTCTGGCCGCCGCGGCCGAACACGCCCTGGTGAAAGGCCGGCACCAGCGGCGCGCCCTGGCCGCCGGCGGCCACGTCGCGGCTGCGCAGGTCGGCCACGACCGTGATGCCGGTCAGCTCGGCCAGCAGTGCTGGGTTGCCCAGCTGCAGCGTATAGCCCGTGCCGTCGAATAGCTGCGGCCGGTGCCGCACGGTTTGCCCGTGGGCGCCGATGGCGGCCACCGCGGTGGCCGGCACCCGGGCCTGTGCCAGCAACTGCGCCACGACCGTGGCATAGCTGCGCGCCAGCGCATTGGCGGCCAGCGCGGCGCGGTGCAGCTCGTCGGTGCCGCCCGGGCTGTTGAGCGCCAGCAGTTCGGCGCGCAGCGGCGCATCGAAACCGCAGCTGGCATGGGCGAGTACCTGACCCGCGCCCGTGGCGTAGTCGGCGAGCACGCCATCGACGCCGTCAAGCGAGGTGCCCGACATCAGCCCGATGTACAGCGGCCGCTGCGCGGTTCCGGAAAGCACGGAGTGGGTGGCGATGGTCATGGTGGCAAAGAGGTGGGGATGAAAAAGGCTGCCGGAGCAGCCTTTTTCATGGTGTAGCGGAAGCTCAGCGCGCGCTGGCCAGGGCGAGGGACTCGCGGCCGGCGGCCAGTTCGATGCGCATCTGCGCGGCCTGCTTGTCGAATTGCTCGCGCGTGGCCTTGGTCAGCGGCTGGGCGCCTTCCACGGCCTGGGCGATGGTCAGCGGGTCGCGCCGCTGCGGCGACTGTGGGCACGACTACTTTGTAGCCTTCTCCTGCAAAGGCCGGGGAGTCTGCCCCTCGTGCACCAGCCCGTCCGCATGGATGGAAAAGACTGGTAGCGCTTTCGGCTGGCCCTTCTTCTTGCCTTGCGTTTCGGTTGGCTTGAGGTCGTCCCAAACGCCTTGCACGGTTTTGTTCAGTTCGTCGATGAAGCGTTCCGGCATGGTTTTCAAGAGTTCGGCAGTGATTGCGTTCGCGTCCTCAAATTGCTTCCTTGCTTCGGCTTCTTTCTCCCGTCGCTTTTGGCGTTCTTTTTCGTACTCGTCGAACGTTTTTCTGTGTCTTGCCTGTGCTTCCGCTTCTGCTTTTTCGGCTTGCCGTTGTGCTTCCTCTTTGTCTTTCTGTCGGCGTGCTTCTCCTTCTGCTGTGAGGGCCGGTTTCACCAGTTCGCCCGATTTGGCCTCGATGGTGATCGAAAGCGGTTCGCCGCGATGGTCTACCAGATCGAACGGCAGACCATCAGCATCGAAGGCGGTTAGGTAGAGATTGGCCCCATAGACCTTGTGCCCCGGCCTCACAGCTTCGTATTTTTCTGCTGCTGCGTGCAGTGCTTCCGCTAGGCGTTCTGCCGTGATTTCTCCTTTGATCTTGATTCTCATGGCAACCTCCATCCGTAGGTGCCATCCGATGCGGGCTTGACGTAGCACACGCCTTTTTCGACGTACCACCCTGGCCTATCGCACTTCGCCAAGCTGGCGAGGCTTCCGGTTTGCGCGAAACGGTAGGCCAAGCGCCCCTCTGGCGTGTTGGCCCATGCCGCCGCCGCTTTCTCGTCCTTGGCTTCGGTGTATCCCGCGCCGTATCCGGCCTGATAGCCCGAATCCTTGCCGCTGCTGTGCATGTACCAGCCGAACAGGCCGACGCACAGGAAGGCCACGGCGATGCAGCCCGCCGCCCACTGCCACATCTGCTTTGCTGATGTGTTGTGCGCGACCTCTTGCGCTGCTGCTGCTACCGCTTGCGCCAAATCCGCCTTGGCTGCTTCCGCTGATGCTTTCACGGTTGCATCCGCCGTTACCTTGAAATTGACCAAGGTATCTTTGGCTGCTTGTGCTATCGCTTGCGGGAACTTCTCATACTGGCCTTGGTAGTGTTGCAAGGCCATGAGCACCAGCCACAGCGCATCATTGTTTTTCAGGCCGAGTGCATCCCGAACCCGGTAAAGACTTTGCCGCTCCGCGTCACTGGGTTGCCTGCCGAGCAGCTTTGCAAAGCTGTCGTCAAGGTCACTCATGGACTACGGCCTCCAATACCTTTTTAACCTCATTGCGCCACCGGGTAAGCTCCGCACGGTTGCCAATGGGCAGTTCCTTGAGTGCTATCGCAATGCTCATGCGCTTGCTGTAAATGTCATCGCTCACACGGTCGGCCAAGTCCGGGAATGTCACCGACTTCCCGCCGCGTTCCTCTACCGCCGTGCGCAGCTTGGAGCCGTTGTAAAGCTCGAATTTTTTTTCTTCTCCGAAGTGTCCATTGCGCACCACGTGAACGGCCGAGTTCGGGATTGCATCCATGTATTCCTTGAGCAGTTCGAGGCTATCCCGTTGACGGTTAATCACCCACAGCGTGACCAGCTTGCGCTTGAGTTCCGCAAGCGTGCTATTCAGTGTTTCACCGTAGGTGCTCACACCCTTGTTATTCCGCGCTGCCGTGTTGATGACCACGACGCTATCCGGTTTGCTATCGCACAAGTTCACTAGCTGAATCCATCCGTCCGCCTCATCCAGATTGATAAGCTCCGTTTCCGTGCTTTCCTTATAGGCTTTCCATACGTCCGGGTTAGAGGTGTCAGACTCAATCAGCAATACGCTTTCGCCGCGCTCTTGCAGGTAATCAACCGTTGCCATCGTGACAAGCGACTTGCCAACGCCGCCCTTGCTGCCACCGATCAGGTAAATGCTTTTCGCCATGTTGCTTACTCCTTAAATGTCGTCGCTGTCAGGTTTCGGGGTGAATGTCGCCTTTGATGTATCCGCAGGCTTCTTGACGGCGGGGAGGCGCGGGGGTGTGTCTCCCGGTGCTTGCACCGGGGCTTTTTTCGCTAGCTTTGCTCTCTGCAAGTAGCTCTTGAGCGTTGGGGTTGCGATGCTCAGACCTTCGCCGCGCAGCGTCTCTGAAATCTGGTCAAGCGTGTATCCACGCTTTTGCAAAGCCGCGATCTCTTTGGAAAGGATGCGCACGGCCTCTTGCTTGCTGTGCTCCTGCTTCTTCTTCTCTACTGGAGGCATCTCCCGCAGCTTTGCAGCGATAGCCTCTAGCTGTTCTGTTGTGTACTTCATCGTGCTAACTCCTTTGCTCACTGGTTACGGAGTTGACAGCATAGCGCCATTTGTGCTTGTTGCAAAGTGCGTCCCGTGCACCTAAACTGCTGATACGATAGTAAAGCGGTTGAGCTTAACAGGATGCGGATTGTCATACACATGGCTACGCCATGTTCCTGCCAATCCCCGCCTGCCCATTCGGCGCTTCGCTTCTCACGGTCTGGCTCATCCTGCAAGGGGCGCGCCCCTTGACCCCGGACAGTGCGGCGCTTTCGCTTCTTACTGTCCAAGACACACCCCGCCCCCGCCGCCCCGGCGAGAAGGAGACACGATGCCATTTGAAACGCAAGGGCCGGAACCGCTAGACGCCGTTATCAACGTGCGGCTGACCGCAGCGGAGAAGGCCCGTCTGAAAGAGGATGCCGACCTTGCCGGGTTGAGCATGTCGGAGCTTGTCCGCCGCCGTTACTTCGGCAGGCCGATCATTGCCAACGCCGACGCCGTGATGCTCAAAGAGCTACGCCGCATCGGCGGCTTGCTTAAACACATTCACAACGAAAGCGGAGGCGTTTACAGCAAGGAAACAGCCGGAGCGCTGCTGGCAGTGAAAGCCTACATCGAGAGGTTGAGCCGTGATCGTTAAGAAGGTGCCGAACTCAAAAACCAAGCACAAGACGGGGAGCATCCGCGACTTGGCCGACTACATCCGCGAGCCGCACAACCAGAACCCGGATGAAAAGGTGCCGTACGCCAACGGGCGCGGTTTCCTCTGTGACGGCCACGCCGCACAGCGTGAAGAAATGGTAGCCCTTGCCGCTGAATCCGTGCGCAGCAAGAACCCGGTCAATCACTACATCATGAGTTGGCGAGAGGGCGAGCAGCCCAGCCCGGAGCAGGTGGAAGAAGCAGTAAGCATCTTCATGGAAGAACTCGGATGGAAAGACCACCAGGCCATCTACGGCTTGCACAAAGATACGGACAATATCCATCTGCACATCGCCATCAACCGTGTGCATCCTGAAAAGCTCAAGATTGTCGAGATTAACCGGGGCTTTGATATCGAAATGGCGCACAAGGCCATTGCCCGGATTGAGCACGCGCAAGGCTGGCAGCGTGAGCAAAACGGGCGCTATCAGGTGTTGGAGAACGGGGAGCTAGGCCGAGCGCCATACGACCCGGAAAAGCCACGCCAGCCCGACCAGAAGAAGCGGGACATGGAGAACCGCACCGGGGAGAAGTCAGCCCACCGTATCGCCATCGAGGACGGTGCAGCCATCATCAAGCAGGCGCAAAGCTGGGAGCAGTTGCACCGCGAGTTAGCAGCCAAGGGGATGCGCTACGAGAAAACCGGCAGCGGGGCAACCGTGTTTGTCGGGGATGTTGGCGTGAAGGCCAGCGACGTAGACCGCAACGCAAGCCTTGCCAAGATGCAGAAGCGTCTAGGCGAGTATCAGCCCGCGCCGCAGCATCAGCAGGTAGCGCAGCGCGAGCCGGAGCCTATCAAGCCAGACGTGCCGGGCTGGAAGGACTACATCACCGGGCGCAAGGCTCATTACGCCGCAAAGAACGCGGCCAAGCTGGCGCTGGACAAGCAGCAGGAGCAGGAGCGCAAGCAACTGGCCGAGCAGCAGAAGGCCCGCCGCGATGAACTCATGCGCGGCAACTGGAAAGGCAAGGGCGAAGTGCTCAACGCCATGCGCAGCGTGATTGCCGCCGAGCAGGCCGCAGAGAAAGCCGCTTTGAAAGAGAAACACCAGAAGCAGCGTGAGCAGTGGCGGCAGCAGTTCCGCCCCTATCCCGACCTGGAGCAGTGGCAGCGGATGCAGAAAAGCCCGGAGCTTGCCGAGCAGTGGCGGCACCGGGCCAGTGAACCGCAGCGCATCGAGGGCGACCGCAGCGAGCCGCCGACGGTGCGAGACATCCGCGCCTATGTGCCGGAAATCGTCGGTCAGCAGGTGCACTACAGCCGCAAGGACGAAGCGGGGAGGGGCGGGGGTGTGTCTTTCGTGGACAAGGGCAAGAGCATCGACATTCACGACTGGCGCAACCGGGACAGCACGCTTGCCGCCTTGCAGCTATCGGCGCAGAAGTGGGGCAGCTTCACCGTGACAGGGTGCGACGAATACAAGACCATGTGCGTGAAGTTAGCAGCAGAGCACGGCTTCAAGATCACGAATCCTGAGCTTCAGGAGAGCATCCAGCGGGAGCGGCAGCGGATACAGCAGGAGAGGGCGCAAGCGATGAAATCGGAGCAGCTAAAGCAGTTCGAGCGGTACGCGGAAGCGGTAGGCGCGGAGCGTTACCGGGTGACAAGCATCAAGATGCGCGAGGACGGCGGCAAGCAAACCTTCATCCTCGACAAAAAGGACGGCATCACGCGGGGTTTCACGCCGCAGGAGATTGAGCAGCGCACGCCGGAGATGCAGCGCCTACAGCGCAGGGGCGAAAACCTCTACTACACGCCGCTATCG
Organism: Comamonas fluminis; assembly: GCF_019186805.1. Taxonomy (NCBI): domain Bacteria; kingdom Pseudomonadati; phylum Pseudomonadota; class Betaproteobacteria; order Burkholderiales; family Comamonadaceae; genus Comamonas; species Comamonas fluminis. The sequence continues at coordinate 23,483 of NZ_CP066782.1, forward strand.
GACAAGAAGCATCACATCCTGATCGACGACATGAGCCGGGAGAAGCTGGAGCGGCTTATCAAGGACGGCTACCAGCCCGCCGCCGTGCTGGAATCCAGCCCCGGCAACTATCAGGCCATCATCACCGTGCCGAAGCTGGGGACGGTCCATGACAAGGACGTGGGCAACCGGCTGAGCGATGCCCTGAACCGCGAATACGGCGACCCGAAGCTATCGGGCGCTATCCATCCGCACCGCGCACCCGGCTACGAGAACCGCAAGCCCAAGCACCAGCGGGAGGACGGCAGCTATCCCGAGGTGCGCTTGCTCAAGGCCGAGCGCCGCGAGTGCGTCAAGGCGCTGGCTCTGTCCAGCCAGATCGACGCCGAGTATCAGCGGCAAGCCGCCTTGAAGGCGCAGCAGCCCGAGCGCAGCAAGGCCAAGCCCGCCTTGGAGCTTGCAGCGGCCAGCGGCAGCGCGATCGACGCCTATCAGCGGCATTACCGCGACGTGCTCAAGCGGCAGCGGGGCGGCGAGGTGGATTTGTCCCGCGTGGATTCCATGATTGCCGTGCGGATGCGCGTTACCGGCCACGATCAAGCCGCCATCGAGGGCGCTATCCGCCAGTGCGCCCCGGCCACCCGGCAGAAGGACGAGGGGCGCGACTGGAACGACTACGCGCAGCGCACCGCCCGCTATGCCTACAGCGCCGCAGGCGACCGGCAAGCCGCCGAGCTTGGGAAGTACCGCCAGCAGTGGGAGAAGCTGGAAGGGGAAGGACGAGGGGCGCGACTGGAACGACTACGCGCAGCGCACCGCCCGCTATGCCTACAGCGCCGCAGGCGACCGGCAAGCCGCCGAGCTTGGGAAGTACCGCCAGCAGTGGGAGAAGCTGGAAGGGCGCGAGCCTGTACGCCAGCAGGAGCAGGCCAAGGCGCAGAAGATCGAGCGCGACAACTCACCCGGCATGAGTCGATAAGACTTGATGTAACTACAAAAAGACGCTACAATAAGAACGCAATGGAACTTGAATGGGACGCCGATAAAGCGGCACGAAACCTGAAAAAGCACGGCGTTTCCTTCGAGGATGCCGAGCTTGTTTTTTACGACTCCGGGCGGGTTGAAGCCTACGACGGACGCGAGGACTACGGGGAAGATCGTTGGGCAACGATTGGGCTTGCCTACTCGGCTGTCCTGTATGTGGTCTACACCGTCCGACACGAGGAAACCATCCGCCTTATCTCTGCGAGGAAAGCAAATGCCGACGAAAGAAAGCAATATCGTGAAGCGAACTCTTGACCTCAAGAAGCCGCCACAGTTGAGCGCCGAGCAGAAGGCGCGACTGGATGCCGTGGCCTCGATGCCGGATGAGCAGATCGACTATAGCGATGCACCCTATCTGCCTGATGCTGTCTGGATGAAGGCAGCGGAGCAATTGCCCCACACCAAGAAGCAAATCACGCTGCGCATTGATGCCGAAGTGTTGGAGTTCTTCAAGCACACCGGCAAGCGTTATCAGTCGCGCATGAATGCTGTTTTGCGCTCCTACGTTGAGGCGCACAAGGCGCACGCGAAATGAGCGGCGACGACAAGCAGCTTGAGCTTGAAGCCCTCGCCGCCGTGGGCGAAATGCTCTTGTTCGACCAAGCCAGAGGCAACCCGGAAGAAGCCGCCCGCATCCTGCGATGTGCGCGGCTTTTTGCTCGTTCAGAGGATGCCGCGCAGCGTCTCAGCGAGCTATGCAACGAGGCGGGCAGTGATGCGACTTGGCGCGAAAACATCGTGGAGGAACTGCAAGACCGAGAGGACTTGCAAGCCGCCGAGGCAGCGATGGAAGCCCGCCGACAGGCCCAACTTGTTGCGCAAGCGGATAGTGTCGACACGGCCTTGCAGACCCTAATGGACGAGGTAGCGGCGGACACCTTCGGCAGTCTCGATGAAGGATATGCGGCACAGGCGCAGGCCGAGGCCGTGAAGGCGTGGCAGGGCAGGCAGTGAGCGGCATTTGTTGGTGTTTCATCGTAACCCGGCAAGTGTTCTGTCATTTTCAGAAGACGACTGCACCATTCAGCGCGGTTTGAAGCCTGTTGTGCATACGGCTCCTGATAACCCGATATCAGGATTCCTCTGCACAAAACTCGTCTATGCTCAATACTCGTGTGCACCAAAGCGAGGTGAGCATGGCGACCGATACCGCACCGATTACCGAGCACGGCGTGGCCACCCTGCCAGAACAGGCATGGGAGCGTGCGCGTCGTCGTGCGGAGATCATTGGGCCGTTGGCGCAGTCGGAGACGGTTGGGCATGAAGCGGCCGACGCGGCAGCCCAGGCATTGGGGCTGTCCCGGCGGCAGGTCTACGTCCTGATCCGCCGTGCCCGGCTAGGTTCGGGGCTGGTCACTGACTTGGCTCTTGGGCAGTCGAGCGGTGGCAAAGGTAAAGGCCGCTTGCCGGAGTCGGTCGAACGAATCATCCGCGAGTTACTGCAAAAGCGCTTCCTGACCAAGCAGAAGCGTAGCTTGGCGGCGTTCCACCGCGAAGTTGTGCGGGCGTGCAAGCTGCAAAAGCTGCGGGTGCCGGCGCGCAACACGGTGGCACTGCGGATCGCCGGCCTCGATCCGCGCGAGGTCACTCACCGCCGGGAAGGACAAGATGCCGCCCGCGACCTGCAAGGTGTTGGTGGTGTTCCGCCACCCGTCTCCGCGCCGCTGGAGCAGGTGCAGATCGACCACACAGTCATCGACCTGATCGTGGTGGACGAGCGCGACCGGCAACCGATTGGCCGTCCGTACCTGACCCTCGCCATCGACGTATTCACCCGCTGCGTGGTTGGCATGGTCGTTACGCTGGAAGCCCCGTCCGCCGTCTCGGTCGGCTTGTGCTTGGTGCATGCCGCCTGCGACAAGCGCCCTTGGTTGGAAGGGTTGAACGTAGAGATGGATTGGCCGATGAGCGGCAAGCCCAGACTGCTCTACTTGGACAACGCGGCTGAGTTCAAGAGCGAGGCGCTGCGCCGTGGCTGCGAGCAGCATGGCATCCGGTTGGACTATCGCCCGCTCGGGCAGCCGCACTACGGCGGTATCGTGGAACGGATCATCGGCACGGCGATGCAGATGATCCACGACGAATTGCCGGGGACGACCTTCTCCAATCCTGACCAGCGCGGGGAATACGCCTCCGAGAAGATGGCCGCCCTGACACTGCGCGAGCTGGAGCGCTGGCTCACATTGGCGGTCGGCACCTATCACGGCTCTGTGCACAACGGCCTGCTCCAACCGCCGGCCGCGCGCTGGGCCGAAGCTATCACGCGGACCGGCGTGCCAACCGTCATCACTCGCGCTACGGCTTTTCTGGTCGATTTTCTGCCCATCATCCGCCGCACGCTGACCCGCACCGGCTTCGTCATCGACCACATCCACTACTACGCCGATGCGCTCAAGCCGTGGATAGCTCGGCGGGACCGCTTGCCTGCGTTCCTGATCCGGCGCGACCCGCGCGACATCAGCCGCATATGGGTGCTGGAACCAGAGGGGCAGCACTACCTGGAAATTCCCTACCGTACCTTGTCGCACCCGGCTGTCACCCTCTGGGAACAACGACAGGCGCTGGCGAAATTGCGGCAGCAAGGGCGCGAACAGGTGGATGAGTCGGCGTTGTTCCGCATGATCGGCCAGATGCGCGAAATCGTTACCACCGCGCAGAAGGCTACGCGCAAGGCGCGGCGCGACGCGGATCGACGCCAGCATCTCAAGGCAACGGCACCGCCTGTCAAAACCACGCCACCACCGGGCGCTGACATGGATGGGCAGCAGGCAGACAACCAGTTGCCGGCCAAACCGTTCGACCAGATTGAGGAGTGGTAGCCGTGGAAGAATATCCCATCATCGACTTGTCCCACCTGCTGCCGGCGGCCCAGGGCTTGGCCCGTCTCCCGGCGGACGAACGCATCCATCGCCTTCGCGCCGACCGCTGGATCGGCTATCCGCGAGCAGTCGAGGCGCTGAACCGGCTGGAAACCCTGTATGCGTGGCCAAACAAGCAACGCATGCCCAACCTGCTGCTGGTAGGCCCGACCAACAACGGCAAGTCGATGATCGTCGAGAAGTTCCGGCGCACGCATCCGGCCAGAGCCGACGCCGACCAGGAGCACATTCCGGTACTGGTCGTGCAGATGCCATCCGAACCGTCGGTAATCCGCTTCTACGTCGCGCTGCTCGCGGCGATGGGTGCGCCATTGCGACCGCGCCCACGGCTGCCAGAAATGGAACAACTGGCGCTGGCACTGCTGCGCAAGGTCGGCGTGCGCATGCTGGTGATCGACGAGTTGCACAACGTCTTGGCCGGTAACAGCGTCAATCGCCGGGAATTCCTCAATCTCCTGCGCTTCCTCGGCAATGAACTGCGCATCCCACTGGTCGGGGTCGGCACGCGCGACGCCTACCTGGCCATCCGCTCCGATGACCAGTTGGAAAATCGCTTCGAGCCGATGATGCTGCCGGTATGGGAGGCCAATCACGATTGCTGCTCACTGCTGGCCAGTTTCGCCGCTTCGCTTCCACTGCGGCGACCCTCGTCGATTGCCACGCTGGACATGGCCCGCTACCTGCTCACACGCAGCGAGGGCACCATAGGCGAACTGGCGCACTTGCTGATGGCGGCGGCCATCGTCGCCGTGGAGAGCGGAGAGGAAGCGATCAACCACCGCACGCTCAGCATGGCCGACTACACCGGCCCCAGCGAGCGGCGGCGGCAATTCGAGCGGGAACTGATGTGAAGCCAGCGCCACGCTGGCCACTGCATCCGGCCCCCAGAGAAGGCGAAGCCTTGTCTTCGTGGCTCAACCGCGTGGCCCTTTGCTATCACATGGAGGTGTCCGAGCTGCTGGAGCACGATCTTGGTCACGCTCAGGTTGATGACCTGGATACCGCGCCACCACTGGCGCTGTTGGCGATGCTCTCCCAGCGGAGCGGCATCGAGCCGGACCGGCTGCGTTGCATGAGTTTCGCCGGCTGGGTGCCTTGGCTACTGGACAGCCTTGATGATCAGATTCCAGACGCATTGGAAACCTATGCGTTCCAGCTCTCGGTGCTGCTGCCGAAACTCCGCCGTAGGACGCGATCCATCACGAGCTGGCGTGCCTGGCTGCCCAGCCAGCCGATACATCGCGCCTGTCCGCTCTGTCTGAACGACCCGGCAAACCACGCCGTACTGCTTGCATGGAAGCTGCCCCTGATGCTGAGCTGCCCGCTGCATGGCTGCTGGCTGGAATCCTATTGGGGCGTGCCTGGGCGGTTTCTCGGCTGGGAGAACGCCGACACTGCGTCGCGCACCGCCAGCGACGCGATTGCAGTGATGGACCGGCGTACCTGGCAGGCACTGACGACCGGCCATGTGGAACTGCCGCGCCGACGCATCCACGCTGGTTTGTGGTTTCGACTGCTACGCACGCTGCTCGATGAGCTGAACACCCCGCTTTCGGCGTGCGGAACCTACGCGGGGTATCTTCGCCAAGTCTGGCAAGGCTGCGGGCATCTGCTGCGTGCTGGGCAAAGTCTGTGGCGACCGTATGAAACCCTGAACCCGGCAATACGGTTGCAGATGCTGGAGGCGGCGGCAACGGCAATCAGCTTGATCGAGGTGAGGGATATCAGCCCGCCAGGCGAGCATGCAAAGCTGTTCTGGTCCGAGCCCCAAACCGGGTTCACCAGTGGTCTGCCGGCGAAAGCGCCGAAGCCCGAACCCGTCAATCACTGGCAACGGGCGGTCCAAGCTATCAGTGAGGCGATCATTGAAGCGCGGCACGACCCCGAGACGGCACGCTCGCTGTTCGCGTTGGCTTCCTATGGTCGGCGCGATCCCGCTTCCCTGGAACAGTTGCGCACCACCTTTGCAAAGGAAGGCATCCCCCCGGAATTTTTGTCACATTACGAGCCTAATGGGCCCTTTGCATGTCTTAGACAGAATGACGGGTTAAGTGACAACTTTTGACGGTTAGAACTTTCCGGCGCATACTGTCACATAATCGAACGTATATGTGACAGGTATGACATGCTAATCGGCTACATGCGGGTATCGAAGGCGGATGGCTCCCAGGCCACTGACTTGCAGCGCGACGCGCTGATCGCCGCCGATGTCGACCCGGCGCATCTTTACGAAGACCAGGCATCCGGCAAGCGCGAGGATCGTCCCGGCTTGGCGAGCTGTTTGAAGGCGTTGCGTTCAGGGGATACCTTGGTCGTATGGAAGCTCGACCGGCTCGGGCGCGACCTTCGGCACCTGATCAACACCGTGCACGATCTGACTGGGCGTGGCGTCGGTCTCAAGGTGCTGAGCGGCCACGGTGCGGCCATCGACACGACGACCGCTGCTGGCAAACTGGTCTTCGGCATCTTCGCCGCACTGGCCGAATTCGAGCGCGAGCTGATCGCAGAGCGCACAGTAGCGGGCTTGGCCTCGGCGCGGGCGCGCGGTAGGAAAGGTGGTCGGCCTTTCAAGATGACCGCCGCCAAGCTGCGCCTGGCGATGGCGGCAATGGGGCAGACTGAAACTAAGGTCGGCGACCTGTGCCAAGAGCTCGGCATCACGCGACAGACCTTGTACCGGCATATTTCTCCCAAGGGGGAATTGCGCGCAGATGGAATACGACTGCTGTCCAAGATGTAAAAGAAAAACTGGCCTCTACATGGTCAGCACGGATTCGAGGATGACGGCGCTCATCGCGGCATCAATTCACCTATTCACGCCGTCAAATCAGCTTTTTTGTACTGCCATTTGACGCGATGACCGCGAATTGATCGTAAAAACCACCACAATGATGAATAACACAGCGAATTGCGCTGAGAGTGTTTGCCACGACGGATAGATGCCCAGCAGATCAATGCGTGGGATCGATATTGGGCTGGTATGCAATAACCCTGCTTCTTGCAGACCTGCGATGCCCTTGCCTGCCAAGACCACGGCAAGTATGGCTACCAGCAGTGAGCTGGCAGCGAAGAACTGGCCAATCGGCAGGCGCGCACTGGTGCGCAGCAGCACGACTGCCAGCAGGGCCAGGATTCCCATGCCAGTGCCCAAGCCCGCCAGCAGGGGCCAGCCATTTCCTTCTGTCCAGAGCGCTGCGTAGAACAGCACCGTCTCGAACACCTCACGCGGAACGTGTCAATGAATATGCTGCACCCGGGATCATGAATTGACTGTGCAGGGTGATGGCGTTTGCGTGGTGACGATCTCCGGCGCGGGTGGGTTGATCCAGACCGCAGTGGGCAGTTTGCCGGGCGTTGGGCGAAGGCCCTTGAAGCGCCGGGGAGAGGCCCGGAACGCGGTGTCGAGCGCGGTCTGGCGGAGTTCACGCAGGGCCGGTGCAAGCCCATAGTGAACGGCCTGGGGTGTCATGTAGCCGATGCTTGAGTGGCGGTGCTCGGTGTTGTACCAGGCGAAGAAGGCCTGACAGTGCAGGCGAGCATCCTCGATGCAGCCGAAGCGGGCCGGGAAGTCCGGGCGGTACTTCATGGTTTTGAACTGCGACTCCGAGTACGGGTTGTCGTCGGAGACATGGGGCCGACTGTGGCTCTTGGCGATGTCGAGATCGACCGTGAGCGGCCAGCGGTCCCCCGTCAGGCGAGCCTGATCAATCCGGGATTTGCGGCGGCTGCCAGCGATGAGGCAACAAGTCGTCGATGCGGCTGTTGAGGTGGGTGGGCAGCCGATCGAGCACGTCGCGCAGGTAGGCCCAGGGTTCGAGCCCGTTGAGCTTGGCCGACTGCACCAGGCTCATGACCACGGCCGCACGCTGGCCGGCGAGTTCGCTGCCACAGAACAACCAGGCCTTCCTGCCCATGGCCCAGGGCTTGATCTGGCGTTCGAGGTGGTTGTTGTCCACGGGCACCGCCCCGTCGAGCAGGTGGCGCGTCAACGCTGGCCAGTGGTTGAGGCTGTAGTCGATGGCGTTGGCCGTGGCGCCGCCATCGGCGACACGACCGCGTTCGAGCTTGAGCCAGGTGTGCAACTCCTGCCACAGCGGCGTGGCGATGCGTTGACGGGCCTGCGTTCGCGTCGGGCCGTCCATGCCGGCGAACGACTTCTCGGCATGGTAGATCGCCGCGAAGCGCACGATCGCCTGGGTGGCCAGGGTGCTCTTGCCGGACTTGGCGAGTTCGTCGAACTTGCGTCGGGCGTGCGCCGCACAGGCCGCCGAGACACGCTGCGGGAAGACCTTGGGGTCGAGCACCGAGTCATAGCCGCCGTAGCGGTCGCACACGAGCGTGCCGCTCCAGGGCGGATCCCGGCTCTCGGCGGGCCGGTCGGCCTGGCTGCCGGGTGGACTGGGCAGCCCGCCCAGGAAGGCCAGCGGGTACTTGCTGCCCCGCCCCGGACAGAAGTCGTAGACCACGCCGGGCCGGGGATCGAATTCCCCGCGTGCATAGGCCCAGACGTACGCTTTCCTGGTCTTGCCTGCACCCGGGTCCAGCATGTCCACCGTCGTCTCGTCGGCCTGCACGACCGCGCTGCCCAGCACGAAGCGCTTGAGCGCCTCGTACAGCGGGTGCAGCGCCGCGCCCGCCTGACCGGCCCACGCGGCCAGCGTCGAGCGCGGGGTGTGCACGCCCGAGCGGGCATTGATCGCCTCCTGCCGGTAGTACGGCACATGGTCGGCGAACCGGCTGATGAGCGTGTACGCCACCAGTCCGCTCGCCGGGATGCCCCGCTCAATGATCTGCGGCTCGGCGGGCTCCTGCACCAGGCGATCGACGCCCTGGCGCTGGCAGCACCGGCAGACCCACTTGCCCCGGATGTGCCGGTGCACGAAGGGGTCTCCTCGTTTTCAGTGCAATAAGTGACGGTACGCAAAGCTAGCACTGGCGCGGGGGTGGTCTGGGTAGACCGTTGATTTCATTGACTTTCCTGTTCGCTTTGTAAACGGGTATGGTGGCCTCCCACTTTTGAGGTTCACGATGCAGGGTTGGCACACAACGTTTTTGGGGATGCGTGGGCTCCCCCGCGATATCAGCGACTTCGAGATGAAGGCATTTTTCACCTTCGATGGTGCCGAGCGCGACGCAATCAATGCACGCCGAGGTGATTCCCACAAGCTTGGTCTGGCGCTCCATATTGGTTTCCTGCGCATGAGTGGGCGTTTGCTCGGTGCCTTTCGGGTAATTCCAGTAGCCTTGTGGCGCCACCTTGGCAACGAGCTTGGCATTGCAGCACCAGAAGTCGCCTCGCTGAGAGCCATGTATGAACGCGGGCGCACGCTATTCGATCACCAACAAGTAGCCTGCACGGTCCTTGGATTCCAGTGGATGAGCGAGCACCAGCGCCGCTCACTGGTACGTGAACTGCGCGACGAAGTGGCGCGCTGCGCCGACCGCGATCAGCTACTCGTGCGGGCGCGTCAATGGCTGTACAAGAACAAGCTGGTGATCGTGCACGAGCGGGCAATTCGGACACTGATTGCGGCGGCACTTGCCCAGCTTGAAGTTGAAACAGGCACCGCCATCGCCGCCAGCGTTGATCCAGCAACACTTGATCGCTGGCGAGCCTCAGTTTCAGAGCTGCGCCCAGATGGACAAACCCAGCAGAGTTGGCTATGGGCTGCACCGGCGAAACACTCAACCCGCCAAATCAGCGAGGTACTGGAGCGCATCGACCTGCTTTACACGCTGGACGTTCATAAGCACCTGGCAGACATCCCCGATCTCATCTTGCGCCGCTACGCGCGCCGACTTGTCTCCAGGCCGCCCTCAGCCGGAGCCAAGATCAAAGAGCCAGCGCGCACCGTGGAGGTCGCATGCTTTCTTCGGTATTGCCTGTTCACCACCACAGACCAGTTGATCCTTATGGTGCAGCGCCGGATCGCCGATCTGTGGCGTCAGGCTGCCGCCGATGTCCCCGCTACCGTCAATTGGGCCGCAATGTACAAAACGCTGCTCGGCGAACTTGTTGCCTTGAGCGCGCAAGGTGCGGTGCCAGATGCTGAGTTGCGTGCCCGTCTTGAAGCCTTGATCACCGAAACCCAGAAACGCAAACCACCGAGCAGGGCCTCCCTGGTCCGCGAGGGATTGATTGATGGAATTCGCCCCGTGCGGTCGTTGCTCGTCGCCATTGCAAAGCTGCCCTGGCAGGCCACCGGCGAGCATCCTGCCATCGAGTACCTTGCCAAGCTGCAAGCTTTATATCTCAAAGGATCCAGAAAGCTGCCAGTTGAAGTGGTGGCACCAAGTCTGGGAATGATCTGGCAGGTTTCGATCTCCAGCCCAGACCGGGAACGGGCGTTTCAGGCGTTGGAGGTGGCCACCCTGTTTGCCCTGCGCCGCGCGGTGCGCAATGGCTCGGTCTGGATTGAGCACAGCCTGAGCTTTCGGGGTCGTGCGCGCTTGTTCTTCACGGACGAGCGTTGGCAGGCAGAGTCCAAGAAACACTATGCCCGTCTATCGTTACCCAGCAAGGCTGCCACTTTCTTGAAGCCTTTGCTGGCCAGAGTAACTGCCGGTGTCGATGCGGTGGCCGCTGCAGCCCGCAGTGGCGTACTGCGCGTGGATGATGAACTCCATTTGTCGCCATTGCCCGCAGAGGACGAAGACCCAGAAGTGACCAAGCTGCGCGCGGCTTTGGATCACCGCATCGGTGAGGTTCAATTGCCGGAAGTGATTCTGGCCGTTGACGCCCAGGTGCGCTTTAGCTGGATCATGCTCGGACGTGAGCCGCGCTCTACCGACGAGCTGCTGATGGTCTATGCCGGCATCATGGCCCACGGCACCAGTCTGACTGCGGTCGAATGCGCGCGCATGATTCCGCAATTGTCTGCCACCAGCATTCGCCAGGCCATGCGCTGGGCGCGGGACGAACGGCGTCTGAGCCAGGCCTGCCAGGCTGTGCTGGAATTCATGCAGCGACACCCGATTGCCGCCACCTGGGGGCGGTCCGATTTGGCATCTTCTGACATGATGAGCATGGAGACCACCAAACGGGTGTGGCAAGCCCGGCTTGATCCTCGGCGCAACACACCTTCCATTGGAATCTACTCCCATGTAAAAGACCGGTGGGGCATCTTCCATGCGCAGCCCTTTGTGCTCAATGAGCGCCAGGCGGGCGTGGCCATTGAAGGTGTCATCCGCCAAGAAAAGCTGGAGACCAGCCAGCTTGCTGTGGATACCCATGGCTACACCGACTTTGCCATGTCACATGCCCGTTTGCTTGGTTTTGATCTTTGCCCGCGGTTGAAGGAACTCAAACAGCGCCACCTCTTTGTGCCACGCGGCACCAAAGTGCCCGCAGAAATCGCTGCGGTGTGCGAAGCCAATGTCGACGTCGCTTTGATCGAAAAGCATTGGGATAGTCTGGTGCACTTGGCAGCCTCGGTCATGAGCGGACATGCCAGTGCGGTGGCAGCTCTTGCGCGGTTCGGTTCTGCCGCCCAGGGCGATCCAATCTATGAGGCTGGCGTGCAATTGGGGCGGTTGCTGCGTACGGCGTTTTTGGCTGACTACTTTGTCAAGGACGCTTTCAGGAACGAGTTGCGCCGGGTGCTCAATCGGGGCGAGGCTGTTAACGCCCTCAAGCGCGCCATTTATACCGGCCGGATCAGCCCGGCGCAGGCCAAACGTGTCGATGAAATGCAGGCTGTGGCCGATGCGTTGAGCCTGATGGCCAACATCGTGATGGCGTGGAATACCTCACAGATGCAGGCGGTCCTGGATCGCTGGTCGAACCGCCGCCAGGTCATTCCACCGGAACTGATCGGGAAGATTGCGCCCACCAGGCTGGAGAGCATCAACTTGCGGGGTGTGTTTCGCTTCCCGGTTGACCGCTATGCTGACCAAATCCTGCCTTCGCGGCCAAATGCATCGATAACTGGCACCAATGGATGAAACCGACCACGGTTTGACGCCACGAATCGCAGATTTGAAAGTGAACAGGAAAGTCAATGAAATCAACGATCTACCAACACCACCTCCGCGCCAGTGCTAGCTTTTCGTACCGTCACTTATTGCACTGAAAACGAGGAGACCCCGGCTTTGGCAAAATTCTTGTAAGGGTAGCGCAAGCGATGCAGCAAGGCTGGAAAAGTTCCTCAGAGCTTTCTTTGCGTGAAATTCTTACGCGCACTGCGTAATGGAGCCTTTCTTTGAGATGTAATCGGCTTAATGCCTATACTTGAAATTAGCTCCTGTGCTGAAGTTAAACTGGCCTGGGAATCACGCAATGCTGATTCAGCATTCTCGGCACGGTTATTCGCACTTGTAAGCATTTGGTTTAGATTCGCAACCTGAGGTGCATACATAGAAATTCTGATTTCAGATGCGTCAAGCGACGATCTTAATTTGCCAATATCTTCCAGTAGGCTGTTTATTTTTGCGCGAGATGTTTTCTCAATGGTGTCTTTATCAGACTTGAGTTGATCGTTAATCAGCTTTAGATTTCGTCCTTCATCACGGGCTTGGTCAATCTGCATTTTTGCAAAATTCACCTCACCGACTAATCGCTTATTCTGATCCGCCATGGAACTGCGTAGAGCTTCCAGCTCAGCTGTAAATCGTTGCTCAGAATTCTCACGCGCAATGCGTTCTTGCTGAGCACGGGTTTCGGCATCGGCAATCTTTAGTAGTGCGTCTTCCCGGCTTTGCCGTTCAACAGCAAGTTGTTGCTCAGCATCTGCCCGCCGCTCTTCGGCCCGCTCGCGTTCCTTGTTCGCTTGCTCGATCCGCTTGGAAGCATCGATCTCGATCCGCTCCACCTCATCACGGGCACTTTGCAGCTCGCGCCGTACCTGTGTGACGGTAGCTGCTGACTCTTCGCGCAGCTGGTCGAAGCTGGACTGGGCCTCTGTGACCGCCAGCGCCCAAATGTCCGTCAGTGCCTCACCAACCTTTTCCAGCACCACCTGGGGCAGTTGGGTGCCGGTGATCTGCACAGCACAGCGATCACGAAGTGATTGCCAGAAGTTTTTGAGATCGCTGTTGATGTCGGTAAGCGAGCCGAGGCGGGTGTACGAGTGCACGACCGTGGCACTTGGATAGATGCCGTACCGAAGGAACAGGAGCGTAGCTGCCTCACGGGTCAAGTCTGCCCGCTTTGTGTAGCGCTCAGCCAGGCTGTCGATCTCTGCCCGAATCTCTGTTTCGACAACTGGATCAATCTTTTCACTCTGGCGTGCCATCTGAACCTCACAAATTTGACGAGAAAAACCGTTTCGAGGGTGCTTTTGCCTCTGTGCAGATGCTAAACACGCGGTCAAAAGGTGTCAAGTTATACGTAATATAACGTTATAAAAATAATGATTTAGGGATTGAATTTATGATTACTGCCATAATCGAAAGTAGCTTGTGAGGGGAGCCGAGGGGCGGTAGAATTCCGTGAAACATCGCCCGCTAAATCACGCGAAAATGGTCAACTTCCAAAGCGAAATCAACGACATAGGTTGCTCGGTCGAAATGTCGTGAAACACCATCTGGCGCCAATCTGCGCAGGTGATAGGGGTGGGTGAAAAAGGACGAAACCATGACCAATGAGACAAAGCTGCTGGGATTCACACCAGCTGGGCCAGGCGCCGTTGAGGAGCGCTGGCAGCACGTCGAAGTGGAGGTGATGGACTGGGATCGTGTCGATGATCGCCAGGCGCTCAAAACATGGCTGGACAGCTACGCCCACGGGCCAGCGACCACGCTGCGCAATGTCACCAAGGAAGCCGAGCGCTTCCTGCTGTGGATGGAGCATAAGCACGGCGAAAACACGCGGCTGCTGCCGCTGGCAACTATCAAGGATGCCAATGGGTTTCTTGACTACCTGAACGCCCCCTATGCCCTGCCAAAGCCGCTGTTAGAACGCCATGGCAGGGCCAAGCAACCCATTGCAGGCCCACTGGCACGATCCAGTATCCGGCAGGCCATAGTCGTGCTGCACAGGATGTTTGAGGCACTGCGCAACCTGCCGGATGAGGCCGGTAAGCCCTACATCCTCTTCAACCCCTGGAAGCTGGTGAAGGATGGCGCAACGACAGAGGAGCCGAGTGAATTTGATGAGGTCGAAGCCGCCTTCTCCGAAGAGGAGTGGGCCGCAGTTCAAGAAACCATAGAGCTACTGCCCCAGAACACGGCACGGGAGCAACTTCACTATGCGCGTTCGCGCTGGATCATGCAGCTGATGTACCGCACCTGGCTACGTCGTGAGACAGTCGCAAACCTCACCATGGCCGACTTCCAGCAAACCCAGCATGGCTGGATAGTGCGTGTGGTGGGCAAGGGCGGCAAGAAGAGCAAACTGGTAGCCACTAGCCAGCTGATGCAGGAGCTGAGAGCCTATCGAGTCGCCAACGGCTTACTACCGGAGCCGGGTATCGGGGAGGTCAGGCCAGCAGTGCTGCCCATCGTCGGCAGTGGTGCGCTCACAGGCCAGGCCATTTACCTGATCTGCAAAACCATCTTTGCTGCGACCGCTGATCGCATGGAGGATCTGTCCCCCGTGTCTGCGCAACGGTTGCGTTCTGCTTCACCCCACTGGATGCGGCACACCGGGATCACAGCAGCCATGGAAGCCCATGTGGACCCGCGATATGTGCAAGCACAGGCCCAGCATTCAAGCCTCAAGATCACCAATCGGTACGATCACAAGCGCAGGCAGAACTGGCGCGATCAGATGGAAAGCATGGGATAAAAAAAAGCCTCGCTGGATCAGCGAGGCAGTCTCTGCAGTGCAGCTCACGCTTGCATGCGAGCGTTGAGGATGGTCAACATTGCCAGATTACGGGCCAGGCCGCGAGCAACCATCTTCTCCAGCGGTTCAGAGGCCAGAGATTCGCAGACGGCTTGAGAAACCCGGCGAGTGTTGATCATGTTGCCGTCTTCATCGTACATGTCCACGGCAACCCACAAAGCACCTTCCGGGCCTTGGTAGGCCGGTATATCGTTCCAGGTGCTGAGCAAGTCATCCTCAGAGTCAAACATGGCAGTAGCCAGCTCGACAGACTCATTCGTTTCGTCATGACTGTAGACCAGTTTGAGAAAGCCAACAGCATGCTCTTGATCGACTTCAACGGTCATGATTGCCTCCGATTACTCTTTAAGCAACTTCTCAATAATTTCGTTAACAGCCCGCTCTGTGGCGTCAGCGACTATTTGATGCATCGAAAACTCAGAGTTATCAGAAGCATATTTAAGCCGCGCAGCCTTATATTCAGTCAGGCGTAAATTGAACAATGGAATAGCCCGTTTGTTGTTCAGGCCGTCCCATGGAAAAGTCTGTACTTCTTCAGAAACGCCACCGGCAACAAATTCTTCTGGGGTTGTTGGGGGTGCAGTCGTGCGAGGAGGCTTGCTAAATCCAGCCTTCTTTGAAGGGTCAGATGTCGTCATTGAATATCTCCTCGTACAAGCTCATGATTTCCGATTTAGCCTTTGGAGCTGCGTTGGGCATTTCAACAACAGACAAACCAGTGGAGGCTGCACGACGATAAATGGCGCGATCATGCAAGACCGTTTCCATAAGCGTAAATTCTGGATAGTCCTTGGCAAAATCACGGGCGTTTTCAGCATCTTTATCGAAAACGTGTGTTGAAGCACGATTGATCAGAATGTAAATCTGCAAGCCCGGATTAAAGGACTTAACGTCCGAATGCATCTCTTGGAGCTTTTCCAGCGTCCAAAGATCAAACTGACTTGCCTGGATTGGCGTGATCATTTTGGTAGCGCACAACATTGCCGAGCGCAAGCCTTTGTTATCACGGCCACCAGCATCAATCAATACATCATTAACACCCGCTGATTTGAGCCAGTAATCAACGGTTGGCTTGACTTCAGAATCAATCTTTTGAACAACGTTGATATGGGGTTGAATGCCCGCCAAGTCTCTTGTGTCGTTCCAGTCATTCAGCGTTGCTTGCTTGTCTGTATCCAGAACTTGAAGCAGGCCGTTGCCACCATGAGCCAGCAGTCTTTTTTGGCGAATAACGGCGATGTTTGCGCACGCCGTTGACTTGCCCGTGCCACCCTTCGAGCCACCAAAAAGGATGACGTTTTGGGTGACAGCTGGTGCGCCAGTGTCGGTATCTTTGCTCACATAAGCCTCCAGGTAGTAGTTGCAGGATCAGTTATAGCACTGGGGATGACGTCACGCTATGCAAATTATAAAAATGACGTCACGTTACAACAAAACTAAAAATGACGTCACGTCACGTCACGTTAGAACGGAGGGCGAAAAAAAACCCAAGTCACAACAAAATGTTGCGAGCTTGGGTTTCCTGGGTGTTGCTCAGGCAGTGACTATTGGCTGAATAGACAGACGCAAGTTCATAGCTCTGAGGATCAAAGTGAGGTTCCTGAGGTCAGGGTTTCCTCGTTCCGAAAGAGTCCGGTAGATAGACGTTCCATTCAAGTTAGCATCAGTGGCGACTTTGGCAATGCCTCCGTTCGCTATCGCAACTTGACGTACCGCTTGAAGCAGTTCCTTCTGACTTCCACTTGCGAGGATGCCATCAAGAACAGTTGCTACATCAGACGGGTCATCTGGCAACCCATGAACCAGGGTCGTCCTATCACCTTTCATGTCAAAGCTCCCGCAAGATAGAAAAGGCATGCACCAGTGAACAAGTCATGGCGCATGGTCGCAAGACACCGGCAAAGCGTGCTTGAGAAGTCCCGTCACAGAACGACGGAGATTGTCATACCCGGCGAGCCTGAAATCAATCAGGGTTCGTCGCGTTGTGTCCATTGTTTGCCACGCAGAGCTATCTCTGCAGCTGTGGAGCTGCGGAAATACTCAGCGGACTCGCGTGAACACGGACCATCATCAGAGCAAGTGCCAATGTAAAAACCAGCAGCCGATTGCAAAACCACAAGTGGCAGTCTTTTGCCCACGTATTGATAGGCAAGTTTTCCGAACACTGAGTGGTCATTAGAAGTGGAATGCATGGTTAGACCTCCATAGTTGTGCCGAAATTGGCATCGTATTTGCCTATGTGCATCCTGTGCGTCGTAGTCCAACCGAAGAATGAGCAGAGTTAGATAAGCTGTGCTTAAAGTCCACAACAAAATTAAATATTAAAAAATATAAATTCAGACACTAACTCAAATGAGCGGTGTTAGTATCTCTCATCGATTTTTAACTGGAGCATCAATGACAACACCGACCTACAAGGACTTGCTGAAGCAAAGAGATGAGCTGGCTGCCCAGATTGAAGAAGCCCGTAAAAGAGAAGTTGGCGATGCCGTAGCCAAGGTTCGGACAATCATTGCCGAATACGAATTGACGCCCGATCAGGTTTTTGCCCCCCAACGCAAACGCGCTGTGGATGGTGATGCCCGTGCAAAGGTCGAACCCAAATACATTGATCCTGAAACCCAAAAGACTTGGACAGGCCGTGGTAAGCCTCCCGCTTGGATTGCAGGCAAGGATCGCAGCCTTTTCGAGATCAAAGCCTGAGTCCTTATTCAAAATGAAAATGCCCGAATAAATCGGGCATTTTTTATTGATCAACCAAGAAGCTATTCGAGCCTAGGCGCAAAGGCCTCCGTTACTCCAATACGGATAGCCATAGACAACTTAGAGAATACAGAGTCGCTGAAAGAACTAGAAAACAGACCTGAGTTTTTAGCTCCCGGCCCAAAATCGTAAGTCTGAGCGTCATCATATTTAGCTTGAATAGATTCGATGGTGCCCAGCTCATCAATTAGGCCCAAAGTTTTAGCATTCTCACCATCCCAAATCTCGCCCGTATCGTATTTCACGCCTGGCTGAAGCTTGCTGGCACGCAGTTGAGCCATTTCAGTAGCAAACCGGCCACCCATCAAATTGACAATGGATTGGGCTTTCTCCTCGGCCTCTTTAGTGGGGGCAATGAAGGGGTTCAGCATGGCCTTCAGCTCACCGCTGGCGTACACCTTCTGTTGGACGTCATAACGCTCCAAGGCCTTGTGCACGTCCCAGGCCGACATGACGGCCCCGATGGAACCCACCATGGAATAGCGCCCAGCAATGATTTTGTCGGCATGCAAGGCAATCATGTACGCCGCACTGGCGCCGACGTTCTGGATCACCGCATAGACCGGCTTCTTGTGCTTCTTCTTGAGTTCGTCCAACACATAGTTGATTCGCTCCGCTTCGACCGGGGCACCGCCTGGGCTGTCGATGGCGAGCACCACGGCAACCGTGTTTTTGCGCTCGAAAGCCTTCCGTAGTGCAGGAACGATCTTCTCAGCTGATGCGAGCGTGGTATTCATGATGCTGCCTTCCACCCGCACAATCGCAACGATGGGATCGCTAGGAATGATCTGCACCCCCCCAGTCTTCGCCTCAAACGAGATGTAGA
Source organism: Comamonas fluminis (assembly GCF_019186805.1). NCBI lineage: Bacteria > Pseudomonadati > Pseudomonadota > Betaproteobacteria > Burkholderiales > Comamonadaceae > Comamonas > Comamonas fluminis. Next base: position 41,760 of record NZ_CP066782.1, read on the forward strand.
AGATCAGACCGACCAAAAAGAAAGCGGCGAACCCGGCACGCTTGATCCAGGTCCACCGCCTATTGCTACGTCGTTCCTTGATCAAATCACTCAGAACTGCATTGGCAAGAGCGGTCTGCAGTTTGGGGTCATCGGGCAAGTCCTCGACCGAAACAGAGGAAGCTGAGCTTCCCCCCCTCTTGCTAAAAAGTGAGCGAAGGAAGCCCATGACATTCTCCCGTTTCTAAGTTACGCCACCAGAGCCTGCTGAGCCTCGTTAGTTGCTTCAGCCGCATTGGTGTTGGCATCGGCTTCCAGCTTGTCAAGGTCAGCCAGCATGGCAACCAATTTTTCACGCAAAGTAGGTTCGATGCTCGCAAAAGCTGGGTCGGAACGCACTTCACGCAACGTGGCAAACATGTTTGGTGCAGCCTTCTCCACTGACCGCTTGAAAGCAACATGAGGCAGCAAAGAACGCGAAACTCGTGCCTTGCCCACTGCCTGTGCTTTCGCCAGAGCTGCTTGAAGAACTTCAAACGCCTTAGCACCATGCTTGCGCAGTACTTCGATGGCATCAGCCGCAACGACCTCCTCATTGATGACCATCTCGCGTACACGACGTTCGGCGCCAACCAAGAGCAGCAGAGCATCGTGATAGCTAGGCGAAATGTCCAAACGCTTGCAGATCGCTTCCTTGTCCACGTTGTACGAAACAAGGCGTTTTACCGTGATGCCCAGCTCATAGGGTGTCAGCTCTTCGCGGTTGTTGTTGTGCTGAACAAACCCGAAAGTCAGGTCTTCCAGCGTTGTGCCCTCCGCGCAAGGCACGGCAGGGATAGGACCTAGTGCCTCGCCCTCGGAAGTTGCCAAGTCGTAAGCATCCAAGCGACGGTGCCCGTCAGTGAGCATGTAGACGTCTTCGCCGTCCATGCGAGCAACGTACACCTCGATTGGCTCAGACTGATAAAAGCCCTCGCTCTTCATCGAGTCCGCAAGCACGCGAACACGCTTGATGTAACGAGGAGACTGCTTCATCCGAGGGTTGAAGTTCGGGATGATGCGAATCTTGTCACGGGGGATTTGCCACAAATCGCGGCTACCCGCACCGGCACTCTTGGCAGCGGCCTTACGGCTACCAGGCACAAGAACCAACTCAAACTCTTCAAAAGACTTCTGATCGTTCATGACAACCTCCGACAGTGAGGGCAACCTTGATTAGCGCTCGTCCTCGAACATGCGCTGTGAGCTGGAACTGAAGCCATCCCTGGCTCCACGTTGAGGCGGTTCTACTGGCCCAGGTGCAGCTGTGCTACCTGCAGCCTTCCCACCAGAGGCATCTGGCCGGTTTTGCATCATTGCGTCAGCCTTAGCCACCGCCTCTTCAAGAGACAAACCTTGGTCTATGAGGCCTAGGAGAACACGCGCACCGATCTTCATAGCAGCCAGAGTGACCGTGTTGCCCTGGCCCCACTTTGTCTCCTGCAGCAGTCGCTCAATCTCCGCGTATTCAGTCGTGGGCAGCTTGTAGCTGCTGACAATCCGCGTGACAGCCTTTTCATCGCTCTTGGCGCGAATCCAGCCACTCATAGTCAGGCCTCCTCTGCCTGTGCCTTGCTCCCGCCACGGCCAGATTTAGCTACAGGCGCACTCGCTTCCTGCGATGCACGGTAGAGGGCCAAAGCTTGAGCAAACCGGCAAAACCCGTCCGCTACTGAGTAACGGGGATTAGGTGTCAGCTTGGAATGAGGCCACTTCTCAAGCAGATGGGGGAAGATCAGAGGGGCGCCACCGCCCGCGATCAAGACGCCATTCAGCTCACGGGCCTTGGTGCCAATCAGCTGATCGGCCTTGTTGATGATCTGAGCAGCCAGAGGCTTAACGCATTCAGTCACCGCAGCAGAGACGTCCACCTTAGAACCGAAATTGCTCACCTCTTTCGTGCGCAGTGCTTCCGTGGCTTCCACCATCGTGATGTGCAACTTACGTGGGTCCTTCTGCAGGATGCGCTGCAACTCCTCCGCTGCAATCCGCATGCCATCGCAAGAACCAAATGCGTGCTCGATGGGATGACCCTTCACAACCATTGCATAGTCCGAAGTGAACTGGCCGACCTCCACCACCGCCCAGCTATCTTGGTCAGGATCAACCGACGTGTCTTCACGACCATCAGTCGTAAAAATCATCTGGTGGTATGGACCCATCGACTGCGACAAAACCCGGATTTCAGCCCCTGGCGCGAGCTGTGACAGGGTGTTGCTCAAGGCTACTTTTTGTGAAGCGTAGAAAGCAGCTGGCAGGCCCACAACGATGATCGCCTTGTCCACACCGGGCACACCAGCGTCTGCGAGCTTCTTCAAACCACCCAAGAAAAGCGCCGAGTGTTGGTCCGAAAACACCCAGTCTTCGGTCAGACCACTCGTAGTTTCGAGACGCCCTTGAAGCTGGGCAACCTTGCCGAAGAAGTAGGCCTTGTTGTTCACCAGAACAGTTTCTTCGCGTGCTCGTGCCGCCTCCCGTTCGTCAGAAATGGCGAACGCATCAACGACGGACGATGGAAAAAGCAGCTCCTTGCGCTCCCCGTCACCCCACGACGCAACGATTTTCGTGGAGCTACGACCCACATCAAAGCCAATACATGTCTGCATAAAAGAACCTCCAGGTGTGCGAAATTGATTGCTGAGCCTCGATTTGACATTGTTCAAAGTACATTGTCAATGGTTAATTTGTAATTGTTAATTGTTAATTTAACCATCTACCATTAACTAAGTATCGTTGACCCATGAAACCAGTTAAGATAAGCTGAACCCGAAACAGAATAAGCAAGGTAAGACATGTCTACTTGGCCGGATAAATCCGGGTCGATGCGCTACCGACCTGAACCATTAACCATTGACAATCAACAATTACAATTGTCAATTGTTAATAGTTACAATGCCATCCTGAAGCTGGACCACATCATTGAGCAGTACGCCTATGCCCTTGAGATCATCCAACCCTCAGTGACCGGAAAGATCGCCGTTCGATTTCTGAAACGCCCCTGGGGCGGAACCGAAGGCAGGCACCCTCAGATCATCCAGTGGTACAAAACCAGAAATGACCGCTTCCTGTATCACCGATACAAGACGAATGAAGTGCTTAACAAGGTCAAGAAATACCCGGTCTTCGCACCCGTCGAAGAGGACGTGAAAACGATCCTGCGTGAAGTCATCAGCCAGATCGAACACCGCGAGGCACTGCTTGCAGCCATCAACAACTTCAAGCGCCAGATGGCATCCATGTTCACGCGCAACGAAAGTTACATGGAAGAAAAGCAGGCTCAAATTACTGAGTGGCTACCTAAACTTAATGAGAAGCGTGAACAGCTGATCCTTGAGTGGAAAGAGTCAGTTGCAGCTGCTGAGCAAGCTCTGCCGACCGACGCAGTACCTCATCCGTCCACCCGACCCCGCATCGATATGACGGGTCGAACTCGCGGCGAAATCCACTCCACACACAAGTCGAGGTAACGTCACGTCACGTCGAAACTAAAGTCACGTCGCGTCAAATATGGAGTCACGTCACGCCACATCTGACGTCAAAAACGACGTCATTTCTGTAGTCACGTCACGTCAGAACTGAAGTCACGTCGCGTCACAACAAACGTCACGTCACATGACTTCACGTCACGCCAGAACTGAAGTCACGTCACGTCATGTCAAATCGAGACGCCCACGGCAACCCGCCTTGTCCCCTTGTCCAATCCCCCGGAGCCAACCCGTCCGGTCCCCCGGCCTGGCGCCCCGGCCCATGGCCCCTGCCATGTGGGCGGGCCTGCCGTCCGCCAGCTCGAAGGTGATGGCACAGGTTGCGAGCTGGCGGAAAGGCTCACCCCCTTCTAAGGCAAGGGTGGCTGGCGGACGGCAGGCCGCAACCGCCCTGCCCTCTGCGGGCCATCACGTCACGCGATAACGTCACGTCACGTCACGCGAACCAACCCGCCCGATCCCCTGCCCCGTGACCTGGCTGTTGTCCACCCGGCAACCGCGGCGTCCGTTGCGGTGAAACGGTAGACGGATCTCCGGCCTATCACGCACTGGATGCCCTCCTGGCAAACCGACAGTCTTCATCCCGAAGACTGCGCAAACCTGGAGAAACCCATGTCCACTACTGTCCAGCCGATGTATCACGTATGTGTGGTCAACGACCAAACGGGCGTCCGCACCATCACTACACGCTACCCCGAGGAGCACCGCGAAGCTTGCATCATCAAAAGCAAGTGCATTCCGGCCACGGGACCCCGCCGCAACTGCCTTGTGCAACTGCGCTACCCGAAAGACTGGGATCACCTCAAGCTCAAGGGCCAGCTCGACAATGAAGGAACGGCCATGATCGAAGGCAAGACAATCCTTGCTGATCAACAAGCCAACCTGTATCGATTGCTCGACACCAAAGGCAATGAAATCGGCAGCTACAAGGCCAACGTGCATTCGTGCGCCACGATCCTTGACCTGATCGCACACGCATCAGCAGACTAAAGCTAGGGCTTCGCCCAGCTCAACCCACCAAGCCCAGCAACTCAATCCTTTGAGTTCTGGGCTTTTTCTATGGCCGTGCCCACCATCGGCGCCGGCAAACCGTCACTCTGCGACGGTAGACGGATCTCCGACCTGGCACGCACAGGATGCACCGAAGCAACGCGACAGTCTTCACCCCGAAGACGGCACACCTGGAGATCGAAATCATGACCCCCTCGCAAGCCTATGTGACCCAAACCGACACAGCCTATCTAGGCGTTTATTTGTTCCACCACGACAGGGGCGCCGCTGACCCTACACCCAAGGACCAGCTTTTCTACCTGCTCGGACCCGAACGTAAATGGATCAAATGCCCCAAAGGACTTACCCAAGTTCACGAAGCGAACAAGTTGTTCATGGACGTGTGCTCGGTCTACAACGATGATATGGATGACTGGTACGGCCTCGTCGTAGACAAGGATGGAAACGTCACGCATCGCTCGCTCACAGCTCGCCTGGTTGAGCGCTGCATCTACCTCGGACACGAGAAAGACAAGCACCTTGCTACTGGCCCCCTGAATATCTCTGCTATTCGCGGGATGCCACCTCTGCCTATCAACTGATAGCTCTACCCCACCAAGCCCAGCAACTCAATTTTTGAGTTCTGGGCTTTTTCATTGGTCAACCCGCCCGGTCCCCCGGCCAAGTGCCCCGGCCACGGCCCCCAGCTGCAGCCCCCGGCCTGGCGCCCCGGCCCATGGCCCATGTCATGTGGGTGGGCCTGCCGTCCGCCAGCTCGAAGGTGATGGCACAGGTTGCGAGCTGGCGGAAAGGCTCACCCGTTTCTAAGCCATGGGGGGCTGGCGAACGGCAGGCCTCGACCGCTCTGCCCATCAAGACGTGACGTGACGTCATATCACGTCAAATGACGTCATATCACGTCACGTCACGTTATCCGCTTCAGGTTCCGGCGCAACGGATGCCCAAACGCAATTCGTTCGCCTTTACAGGCATATCCACCTGGAGAAATTTCATGCAAATCACTACATTCAAGCAAATCTGTGGCCGCGTCTATCGTGCAACTTGCGTTGCTCTGGACAAGCTTCTGATTGGAGACTGGGAATGGAAATGGGTTGGTAAAGGCGATGTCCTTTTCACCCGTGAAATCGAGATCGATGGCATCACGTATGTTGCAGACCTGAGCATTGATCGTGAAACCCGTCCACTGCACCTTGGTTCTTTCGGCACCGACGAAAAGCCTGGCTCACTGGATTGCGGTGATGGTCGCTACTACTACCCCGAGAAGACGGAAGGAAAGTTGATCGCTGAAATGGTTGCGCACGGGATGACAGGCCGACAAGCCTGCCGCGAAGCACGCCGCCAAATTGACAACGCATACTTCTGGGCAAGTAGCTTTGGCACTGATTGGTTCTACTACAAGCTCAACATGATGGCTAAGAGTGGTGAGCTTCCTTTGGCTCAAATCTCGCTCTCTGGCATCAACGCAAAGCTGTATGGACTGAAGATGGACCCGCAGATCGATCATCTCTTCTACAAGCTCCTCACGGAAGCTAAGCAAGACGTTGTGAAAGCTCTGGCCCAGATCAATGTGAATCGACCAGAGTTTTCTAGATAGCCCAAAGCCTCCTATTTCCGTTCCAATAGGAGTCCTTATGAGCAGTCAACGTTACCCCGAAGAGTTCAGGATTGAAGCGGCCAAGCAAATCCTGGAGCACGGCCACAGCGTGGCCGATGTCTCACGCCGTCTCGGCGTGAGTTCGCATAGCTTGTACAAATGGGTTCGCCAGCAACAAATCCCTGCTGCGCAGCGATCCCAGCAACTCAGCCAAAGCGAAGAACTACGTCGCCTGAAGGCCGAGCTCAAGCGGGTCACCGAGGAGCGTGACATCCTAAAAAAAGCGGCGGCGTACTTCGCTCGCCAGTCCGACTGAAGTACGCCTTCATTGCCAAACATCAGAAGGTCTACAGCGTTTTGCGGATGTGCCGCATGCTGCAATTGCACCCCAGCGGCTATTACGCTTGGAAGGCCAATCCAGAAAGCAAGCGAGCGGCCGATGATCGCCGATTGCTGGGCTTACTCAAGCAAGCTTGGCTTGAGAGTGGCGGTGTCTATGGCTATCGCAAGCTGACCTTGGATATGCGTGACCTGGGTGAGAGCTGCAGCAAGCATCGCGTTGCCAAGCTGCTGCGACATGAAGGCCTCAAAGCCCAGAGAGGCTATGGCAGACGACCACGCTCACGAGGTGGCGCAGCGGCCATCGTGGCACCAAACCTGCTTCAACAGCAATTTAAAGTCAGCGAACCCAATATGGTCTGGGTCACTGACATCACGTATGTCTCGACACACGAAGGTTGGTTGTATCTAGCTGCAGTGATTGACCTGTACTCCCGGCAAGTTGTTGGCTGGTCTACCGGCAGCCGCATTGATACGCAGCTTGTGCTGGATGCACTACATATGGCGGTCTGGCGCAGAAGGCCCAGTGGCATGGTCGTGGTTCACTCTGACCAAGGCTGCCAATTCACCAGTCATGAATGGCAGCGTTTCTTGAGTAGCCACAACCTGGAACCCAGCATGAGCAGACGAGGTAACTGTCACGACAATGCCGTGGCGGAGAGTTTCTTCCAGCTGCTCAAACGTGAACGCATTCGCAGAAAAACCTATGCCACAAGGCAGGAAGCACGCAGCGATGTCTTCAGCTACATCGAGATGTTCTACAACCCCATCCGCAGACATTCGTCTGCGGATGGCCTGTCTCCGATAGAGTTCGAGAGACGCAATTCCGTGAGGCTTGAAGCATTCTAGGAAAGGCTGGTCGATTCAGGGCGACCTCAACGACTTGGCCTACTACCGCGTCGAAAAATTGCGCTTCGCGTCAAAGGGTGGCCGTGAGAAAGACCGTAGCGTGATCGTGTTCAACAGCCGGATCACGATCAAGGGCATCCCCGAGCAAGCCTACGACTACATGGTGAACGGGAAAAGCGCCATCGAGTGGGTGATGGATCGGTATGAGGCCGCCACCGACAAGGAAAGCGGCATCAAGGACGATCCGAACGAGTGGTGCCGAGAAAGTAACGACCCCGCCTACATCCTGAACCTGCTCAAGCGTGTCATCCGCGTGAGCATGGATACGGTCGAGATCGTCGGAGGCCTGCCTTCGATCCAGTGATGTCAGTATTCATCGGTGTAAGGCTGCACAGATAGCCGCACCATGTCGAGCAAATCAGGGAGGAATATGAGCGATCAATACACCTACGCAAGATTTTGGCGATGCGCGCTACAAGTCAATCCTGTCGGCTACAACGGCACCTACAGGGGAGCCGATCACGGGCTGGATGAGGGCGGCTACAACCAAGCGCTGCTTCAAAAGTGCCTTGAGCTGGGTATCACGGTTGTCGGGTTGGCCGACCACGGCAGCGTGGCCAGCGTCGATGCCTTGCGTCAGGTGCTACAGCCGCGCGGGATCGTGGTATTTCCCGGCTTCGAGATCGCCTCGAACGACAAGACCCATTACGTCTGCCTGTTCTCCGAGGAAACCACAGGGCAGCAACTTGAACGCTACCTTGGCAATCTCGATCTTCTTGACCCAACAGACGGTGTTCGCCCGTCTCGGTTGAGTTCCGAGCAGTTGATCGAGAAGGTCGATCAACTCGGAGGCTTCATCTACGCTGCGCACTGTACGTCGGACAGTGGGCTTCTAAAAAACCGGCTCAACCATGTGTGGAAGCTCCACAAGCTCCGCGCAGCCCAGATTCCGGGGCCGATAGATGACTTGGCTGGGGTGGAAAGTGACTTCTACCGTAGGGTGCTGCTGAACAAGGATGATGCCTACCGGCGCGAGAGGCCCGTAGCCGTCATCAATGCCAAGGATGTTGCAAAGCCGGAGGACTTGGAGCAGCCCGGTGCCACTTGCTTCATCAAGATGACGCGGCCGAACTTTGCCGCGTTCAAGGTTGCCTTTCTCGATCCGGGATCGCGAATCCGCCTCAACTCTCAGCAGGCCCAAAGCCCGATTGGCAAGGTTGTACGCATGACCGTGGCGGGCGGCTACCTTGATGGCGTCAGGGTGGACTTTTCCGACCACCTCAACACGGTGATTGGCGGCCGTGGAACGGGTAAGTCAACCTTGCTCGAATGCCTGCGCTTCGCCTTGGACTTGCCACCCAAAGGCAAGCAGGCCCAGAAGCTCCACCAAGAGATCATCAAGGAGAACCTTGGTCGCTCGGCCGGACGGGTTGAGCTGACAGTAGTGTCCTCTGCCCAGAACGGCAAGCAGTACACCATCTCGCGCCGTCATGGCGAGCCGCCGATGGTGCGCGACATGGATGGCAATGTCTCCACCCTGCTTCCGCGCGACTTGCTGCCGGGCATCGACATTTATGGGCAGAACGAGATTTACGAGCTGGCCCAAGATGAAACCAGCCGGGTGCAGTTGCTGGATCGCTTCCTTCCTCAAGACGGACAGTACGAGTCCAAGAGCGCCGACGTGCATAGGCGCTTGAAGGACAACCAGCAGAAGCTCACGAAGTCCCTGACCGATCTCGACGAGCTGAATGCACAGGTTGAGCGCTTGCCCAAGCTGGAAGAGCAGCTTCGCGGTTTTGATGAGCTGGGGATCAAGGAGAAGCTGGCCAAGACCTCATTGCTCGCGCGCGAGCGAGAGATTGCCAAGACCGCGACCGAGGGCGTAAAGAGCTTCCGCGACGCACTTACAGACCTGCGTGACAGCTTGCCTGACCTTGACTTCATCAACGATGAGGCGCTTGAGGGCTTGCCTGACGCTGCCCAGTTGCTCGCCATGCGCACGACGCTGGATGGACTCAAGCAGGGGTTCACCGGCCATCTGACCGCGATGCAGGCCTTGCTTGATGACAAGGCGGGACAGTTCACCACCCAGCATGACGCATGGCAGCAGGCGATTCAGGCGCACGATGTCGAGTTAGAGAAGGCGCTGCGCACGTTACCCGCCACTGCTGGAAAGAGCGGGCAGGAGGTCGGTGTTGCCTATCAGAAGTTGATGGGGGAGATCGAGCGCATCAAGCCCATGAAGTCGCGGGCGACTACGCACGAGTCCCAGCGCGACACCTTGCGTCAGGAACGGCGCAACCTGTTGGCCGAGCTGTCTGATTTGCGTGCGCAACGCATACAGGCGTTGCAGAAGGCCGCGAAGAAGCTGAACAGGCGACTTGAGGGCAAGCTCAAGGTGGAGATCGTGCCGGAGGCTGACCGCACGCCCTTGATGACCTTCCTGCTGGGTTGCAAGCTGGACGGTGTTGGCGAAAAGCGGCTTGCGTTCATTGAGGAAGCTGAGACGATCAGCCCACTGTCGCTGGCCCAGTCGATTCAGAAAGGGTCTGCCGACGTGCAACTCGATTGGGGCGTCACGCAGATGGTGGCCGACGCACTCACCAAGCTCCAGTCGTCTCAGCTTATGGAGCTGGAGGCCTTGGAGCTGGAGCATCGGGCGGACATATTTTTGAATGTCGCTCACGGCCAAGCCGATCCGGTATTCCGGCCGCTCAACAAGCTCTCCACGGGTCAGCAGTGCACTGCAATCCTGCACATGCTGCTGCTTGAGAACGTTGATCCCCTTCTCATGGATCAGCCGGAGGACAACCTTGACAATGCCTTCATCGCAGATCGGATCGTCGCCGAGTTGAGGGAGGCAAAGACCAGTCGGCAGTTCTTGTTCGCTACACACAACGCGAACATTCCGGTGTTCGGTGATGCCGAGTGGATTGGCGTGTTCACGGCCGCTGAAAACCAAGGGCGTCTCGGGCTGGAAGCGCAAGGCTCGATTGACGTTCCCGTGATTCGGGATCAGGTGGCCAGCATTCTGGAAGGCGGGCGCGACGCCTTCATCCAGCGCAAAGAGAAGTACGAGTTCT
>NZ_CP066783.1:300000-485000 GCF_019186805.1 Comamonas fluminis
GTGGGTGAAGAGCACTACTCCGTGGCTCGCCAAGTGCAGAACACGCTGCAGCGCTACAAGGAACTGCGTGACATCATCGCGATTCTGGGCATGGACGAACTGGCTCCTGAAGACAAGCAGACAGTGTCCCGCGCTCGTAAGATTCAGCGTTTCCTGTCGCAGCCTTTCCACGTGGCTGAAGTGTTTACCGGCGCTCCTGGCAAGTACGTTCCTCTGGCTGAAACCATCCGTGGTTTCAAGATGATCGTGAACGGCGAAGCCGACCACCTGCCCGAACAGGCTTTCTACATGGTTGGTACCATCGACGAAGCCTTCGAGAAGGCCAAAAAACTGGCCGCCTAATCGGCTCGCACCCCCTGAGCGACTGCGTCGCTTCCCCCTCTCTTTCAGGAGGGGGACGACACCTTCGCTGCGGGGCGGCCCTTGCTCGGTGTCACTGGGTTGGGCTGTGTGAGTTTTTAGGACCGGTTTTAACCTTTTCAAGGAGCAAAGATGAACACCATTCACGTTGATGTGGTCAGTGCCGAAGAGTCCATCTTCTCTGGTGAAGCGCGCTTTGTCGCCTTGCCTGGTGAAGCGGGCGAGCTGGGCATTTATCCCCGCCACACACCGCTGATCACCCGCATCAAGCCGGGTTCGGTGCGCATCGAAATGCCTGATGGCAGCGAAGAGTTCGTCTTCGTGGCCGGTGGCATTTTGGAAGTGCAACCCAACTGCGTGACTGTGCTGTCCGACACCGCCATCCGTGGCAAGGATCTGGACGAGCAGAAGGCCAACGAGGCCAAGAAGGCAGCCGAAGAAGCTTTGAAGAACGCCAAGGGCGAACTGGACATTGCTCGCGCTCAGTCCGAGCTGGCCGTCATGGCCGCTCAGATTGCTGCTCTGCGCAAGTTCCGCCAGAAGCGTTAATCATTTCGGGCGCCGGCGGGCGTCTCGACATGAAAAAAAGCCACCCGAGCGATCAGGTGGCTTTTTTATTTTTGCTCACAATATAAGAGCGCGCTGCGCAGATAAGAAAAGGGCTTGAGTGCCAAAAACACTCAAGCCCTTTTGCAGATGGACGCTGCGGTAGCGTCTATCTGGCTATTACTGGTTGCAGGCGGCCTGATAGCCGTAGGTCACCGAGTTGTCCTTGGGGTCCACATGGCGGGACTTGCGGATCACGGCCTTGCTGGGGTCATCGCACATGGCGCGGATCTGGGCTTCGCACTTCTTGGGATCATCGATCTTGAGCTTGCAGCTCAGTGCATAGTCGAATTCCTCAGGCGTTTCGGCGCCCCTGGGGCTGATGGTGGAGCAAGCGCTCAGGGCCAGGGCCGAGCTGATGATGGCAAGAGAGAGCAGAGATTTCTTCATGCTTTAGTGCTTTCTTAGGAAAATACGGCTGCCCTGACGCTAACACAGTCATGTGCAATAGCGCAGATGCTTCTGTGCAGGACAAACATGCATTTTGCCGCTCACAGCGGCGGCACGCAGCGATTTCAACGCTCAATTTTTGGGAAGACGCAGGGAATATGCGATATCAGGGAAGTCTGCTGCAGTGGAACGATGAGCGAGGCTTTGGCTGGATTGCGCCAGACAGCGGTGGCGAGAAGATTTTTGTGCACATCAGCGCGTTCACGCCGCGCCCCTCTGCAGAGCAGCGTCCCAGGGATGGCCTGCGAGTGGAGTTCGGCGTGGGCATGGACAAAGGCAAGAAGCGCGCAGAGCAGGTGGCATGGCGCCTGCCAGCGGCTCGCAGCCCTCAGGCGAGGCCTTCTGCGCAGCCCCAGCGTCGCACGGCATCGGTGAGTGGATCGCAGTCTGCGCGCCAGGACGGTGGCTGGCATGCCTCCAGCCGCTTCAGCTATGGCTCTTTGTTGATCTGGGTGGCGGTGATGCTGGCCTGCATCTCGAAATGGGCTATTGCGGGCTGGATTGTGATCGCGTATCTGGTGCTGAGCGTTGTGACCTTTATGGTCTATTGGCAGGACAAGTGGGCGGCCCAAAAAGGCCATTGGCGCACCCCTGAGAAGACTTTGCAGCTGCTTGCGCTGGCTGGCGGCTGGCCGGGTGCCGTGCTGGCCCAGCAATGGCTGCGCCACAAATCCAGCAAGACCAGCTTTCAGCTGCAATTCTGGTTCATGGTCTTGCTCAATGTGGCTGGCATTCTCTGGTTTTTGTACGGGCGCTATTGAGTAATCTGAAGCCATTTTGGCCTCAAGTCCTTACAGATAAAGCGCTTCAAGCGATTGAATCAAGAGCAATTATTGCTTGCGACCGGGCAGGTGGTGCTGCACCACGGGCGCGTCGGGCAGGTTGGTGTCATCAGATGCGGAGCCTGTCTTTCGCGGAAAGTGGTGCGTCAGTTGCTGGCTCACGCGCTCCAGCGCGGTAACCAGGCCCACGCTGAAATGGCCGCTTTGAAAGGCGGATTGCATATCGCTGATCAGCGTCTGCCATTGCTCGGCACTCATGGTACGGTCCAGCGCACGGTCGGCCACGATTTCGATGGCGTGGTCGGCCAGCAGCAGATAGATGAGGGCGCCGTTGTTGTGCTCGGTATCCCAGACGCGCAGCTTGCCAAACAGCGTGATTGCACGCTGGCGCGCACTGGCATCGCGCCAGATGTAGCTGAAGGGCAGGCCTGCTTCCACACAGATGCGCACCTGGCCGGTGTGGCCCAGTTCGCTTTTGGCGATCAGCGTTTCAAGTTCTTTGAGGGTGGCCGGGGGCAGGGCCTTGCGCAGATGCATTTCGGCCCAGCGGTGACGCACCAGACGTGCAAAGCGTTGAAAAACATTGCGCATATCACCAATCCCCCGAGGCGCCGCCACCACCAAAGCTGCCGCCCCCACCGGAGCTGAATCCGCCTCCGCCGCCAAAGTCTCCGCTGCTGCCGCTACCGCTGCTCCAGCCCCCACCGCCGCCAGTGCTGATATAGGGGCCGCCACCGCCTCCTCCCCCCCCGGAAATATTGGACAGCAGGGTGAACAGCAGGCCCACAAGGGCGGCAAGGCCCGCCGCGATAAGGCTGGCGGTGAAGACATAGACACCGAAACCGACCACGCCCGCCACGACCAGCGAGCCGATGAAACGCCCGAAGATCGCACGGGCCATGGCCATGCCTACGGGAATGCCAAAAAACAGCAGCGGCAGCAGAAAGTCCAGATGGTCTGTCCACGATTGGCTGGCGCGCTGGGGTTGCTGCGTGGGGGCGGGCAGCTTTTCGCCGTGAATCAGCAGACCCATCTGGTCAATGGCGGCAGACAGGCCGCCTGCATAGTCATCAGCGCGAAAGCGTGGCTTCATGGCGCCGTCGATGATGCGCGCGGCCATGATGTCGGGAATGGCGCCTTCGAGCTTGCGCGCCACTTCAATGCGCATGCGTCTGTCATTCTTGGCGACGACGATCAGCGTGCCGTCGCCAATTTCCTTGCGGCCCAGCTTCCAGCTGCTGGCCACGCGCCAGGCGTAGGAGGCAATGTCCTCGGGCGCAGTGCTGGGCACCATCAGCACCACGACCTGCGCGCCAGTCTCGTCTTCCAGCTTTTTGAGCTGGGCGGTGAGCGACTGCACATCGCTGCTGCTGAGCGTGCCGCTTTGGTCAATGACGCGGCCCGTGAGCACGGGAACGGGCGCAACCGGAGCCTGTGCCATGGCTGCAGAGATGCCGAGCAGAGGCAGCAGCATGGCAAGCATCAGCCTGCACAGCCAAGAATTCAAGGAGATCAAACCTGCCTGCATTACCAGCCTCCAGAGGCGCCACCGCCACCAAAACGGCCGCCTCCGCCCGAGCGAAAACCACCGCCTCTGCCGCCACGCCCGCCGCCAAATAGCCTGGACAAACCCAGCAAGGTAATGAGCATGCCAACCAAGGCCGCGCCTCCTGCGACTGGCAGGCTGCGCTCCATTACAAAAACGGCAACGCCGGTGATTGCACCGACGAGCATGGAGGCCTTGACCCGGCCCAGCATCCAGCTGGCGGCAGGGGCGCCCAGCAGCCAGAGCAGGGTAACAGCTGTTACCGCCGGGCTGGATGAGAATTCAGAGGGCGATTCTTCAGGTGCCGGCAGCTTCTCACCCTTGATCAGCAGCGACATTTTTTCAATCGCTGAAGACAGCCCGCCCGCATAGTCGTTGGCCTGAAAGCGGGGCTGCATGCTTTCATCAAGGATGCGGGCAACCATGATGTCGGAGAGCACGCCTTCAAGCGCTCGTGCGACTTCGATGCGCATGCGCCGGTCATCCTTGGCGACAACGATGACCGCACCATCGCCAACGTCCCTTCGCCCCAGTTTCCAGCTGCTGGCCACGCGAAACGCATAGGCGGCAATGTCTTCAGGGGCGGTGCTGGGCACCATCAGCACCACAAGTTGCGCGCCGGTTTCGCTCTCCAGTTGCTGTAGTTGCGTGCTGAGCGATTGCACATCGGCACTGCTCAGGGTATGGCTCTGGTCGATGACTCTGCCGGTGAGCGCAGGCACCGGCTGCAACGCGGTGCTTGCGCCGGTTTGCGCCCAGGAGGCAGGTGCAATCAGCAGGCAGAACCATGCAAAAACAATAGCTGCAAGCGCTCTAATATCAAAGGCTGGAAGCTTGTTTTGCATGGATTGACTGGGCGCGCGTTGCCCTTACTTGCCGCCTGCGGGGGCTGCAGGGGCCGTGGGCGAGAAGTCCACAGTAGGGGGCTGCGAGATCTGCGCTTCGTTTTGCACCGTGAAGGTGGGCTTGACGGCGTAGCTGAAGATCTTGGCCGTGATGTTGGTGGGGAAGCTGCGCGCCAGCACGTTATAGGCCTGCACCGTGCCGATGTACTCGTTGCGCGCCACGGTGATGCGGTTTTCTGTGCCGTCCAGTGTCACGCGCAGGTCGCGGAAGGCCTGGTTGGCTTTCAGTTCGGGGTATTTTTCCGCCACCACCATCAGGCGCGACAGCGCACCGGACAGCTCGCCCTGGGCTTGCTGGAATTTGTTGAAGGCTTCAGGGTTGTTGATCAGCTCGGGCGTGGCCTGAATGGAGGTTGCCTTGGAGCGCGCCTCGATCACCTTGGTCAGCGTGTCTTGCTCGAAGTTGGCCTCGCCCTTGACGGTGGCTACGATATTGGGAATCAGGTCAGCGCGGCGCTGATACTGGTTCAGCACTTCGCTCCAGGCGGCCTTGGATTTTTCATCCAGACGCTGAAAGTCGTTGTAGCCACAACCAGTCAGAGAGAACATCGACGCAGCGGTCGCAAGAACGAGGAACCAGCGTTTCATGGGGGTCTTCCATTCGCGAGAATAAGGCTGAAACGATAGCATAAGGCTCTGTCTGCATCACGTGCGCCCTTGGCTGACAGGCCTGTCCGCCGCTCTTGTCCGTTGCTATTGCGCTTTTCTTTGATTCATGTCCTCTGCCTCACCTCTTGATGCTTTGCGCGCCGCACAACGGCCAGGCCCGGCCACGCCCGTCAGGCCGCACATGCTGGTGGCGGGAGCGACAGGCCCGCTGGGCAACGAGGTGCTCAATCGCGTGGTGGGCGGGCAGAAATACGCGCTGGTGCAGGTGCTGGCCCGCGAGCGCTACACCGAAGGACTGCGCGGCATGCAACTGCTGCCGCAGGCCGGAGACGACCCTGCGCAGTGGCCGCTGCAGATTGCCGAGGTGGGGCTCATCATGTTCGAGCCGCCACGCCCCTTCTATCAGCGTGAACGCGCACTGTGGACGCCCCAGCCCGAGCAGTTGAAGGCCGTGGCGCAGTGGATGCGCTCCTGCGGCGTGAAGACGCTGGCAGTGGTGTTGCCGCACGATATGGGCAGTCTGCCGCAGTCCATACGCCAGGGGCTGGCCAATGTGGATGAGCAGAGGGTGGCGGCGCTGGGCTTTGAGCGCTTGATTCTGGTGCGCTCGGCCAGAGAACCTGCCAAACGCCGCTTGGGGAATTTTCTGCAGCGCACGGCAGGCATGCTGCTTTCGGCGCTGAGCTATATGGTTGCGCAAAGCGACAGGCCGGTGCGCGCCATGCATGTGGCCAGACTGGTGGAAGCCGCTTTGCTGCAGGCGCCCGAGGGCATTCATGTGGCTTCGCCAGAGCGCGTCTGGCGCGCAGCGCAAAAGGACGGTTTGCATGCCGAGTTGCAGGACTGGCTGAAGGCGCGGCATGGGTCTTGAGCAGTTTCGCTCACCCTGGTGGCAGCCCGGCGGCCATGTGCAGACCATCTGGTCGGCACTGTATGCACGCCGTCATTTGCGGGGACAGACTGTGAGAGCGTGGCGGCGCGAGCGCTGGGAGACGGATGACGGTGACTTCATCGATGTCGATTTTTCCAGCCATGCAGTGCCTGCCGCTGCCCCCACGCTGGCTCTGTTTCATGGGCTGGAGGGCTCGTCTGCCAGCCACTATGCACAGGCTATGGCGCATATCTGCGAGCAGCGCGGCTGGCAGCTGGCGGTGCCGCATTTTCGTGGCTGCAGCGGTGAGGCCAACCGGCTCTTGCGCGCCTACCACTCAGGCGATGCGGCCGATGTGGACTGGGTGCTGCGCAGCCTGCGTGCGCACTGCGATGGGCCGCTGCTGGCCATGGGGGTATCGCTGGGTGGCAATGCACTGGCGCGCTGGGCCGGTTTGCAGGGGCGTGCAGCGGCCGATGTGGTGAGTGCGGCAGCCGTGGTCTGCGCGCCGCTGGATTTGGTGGCCGGTGGCGTGCAACTGGGCAAAGGGCTGTGCCGCTGGCTGTACACACCCATGTTCATGAAAACGCTGGTGCCCAAAGCGCTGGGAAAATGGCAGCAGTCGCCGGGCTTGTTTGACAAGGCCAGGCTGCAGCGCGCCCGCACATTGCACGAATTTGATGACGTGTTTACCGCGCCGGTGCACGGGTTTGCCGATGCGGATGACTACTGGCGCAAGGCGTCTGCCAAGCCGCTGCTCAAGCAGGTGGCCCTGCCCATGCTGCTGCTCAATGCCCGCAACGACCCTTTTGTGCCTGTGCATAGCTTGCCCTCGGTGGCGGATGTCAGCACCTCAGTGCAGCTGTGGCAGCCAGCGCATGGCGGCCATGTCGGTTTTTCTGCAGGGCCATGGCCTGCCCATGTGCAAGCCATGCCGCAGGCGGTGGCCGCGTGGCTGGCGCAATGGCTGCAGCACACGAATTTGCAAGATCAGGAGACAGGGAATGGATGACATCGTCAAACAGGCCATGGCCAAGTGGCCCAATGTGCCGGCCTGCTATGGTTGGCTGGCGCTGGATGCACGTGGCCAGTGGTGGTTGAGGGATGCGCAGGCACAGGCCTGCGGTGCGTTCACCAGTGGCATTGAAGGCGCCAAGGGCCATGTGCTGCGCCACGAAAAGCTGGCGGAGTTCATCGGACGCAACTATCTGGTGGAGGCCGATGGCTGCTGGTTCTTTCAAAACGGCCCGCAGCGTGTGTATGTAGAGCTGGAAGTGGCGCCCTGGATCTGGCGTGTGCATCGTGCGCCGCAGGGGCTGGAAATCAGCAGTCATACCGGGCAGCGGCAATCTCTGGCTGATGTGCAGCAAGCTGTGATGGATGAGGCAGGGCGCTTGTATCTGCAACTGCCGCAAGGTCTGGGCATGGTGCACAGCATGGACATGCTGGATGCCGCAGCAGCACTGGAACATGGCGAGTTGCCCGAACCGCAGGAGCAGGCTTGTGCACATTTGCAGCAACAGTTTGGCTTTGTTTTAAGCCCTGAAATGCTTCAAAAAGAATAGCTGTTAGCGCTTGATACATAAGCGCTAGGAGGCTCAAAATAAAAAAACCGGCGCAAGGCCGGTTTTTTCATGAAAGAGGCTGCTTTTTACAGAAAGCGGCTCTTATTTGGCGGCGTCCACCATGTACTGGATGGCTGCCTTGAAATCTGCATCCGAAGCGGTTGAGCCGCCCTTGGGGGGCATGGCACCCACGCCTTGAGTCGCTTTTTGAACCATGTCGTCAATGCCCTTGGCAATAAAGGGCGCCCATGCAGCCTTGTCACCGAACTTGGGTGCACCGGCCACGCCGCTGCCGTGGCAGGCCACGCAGGTGGTGCTGTAGATGTTTTTGCCCACATCAGCGGCAGGCGCAGCTGCAGCCGCCGCTGGTGCTGCTTCAGCTGCGGGGGCGGGAGTGGCCAGGGCTGCAGCAGGTGCTGGTGCGGCTGCTGTCTCTGCGGCAGGGGCTGCATCACCGGCGGCGCCTGCAGGTGCCTTGGGTTCAGGAAAGTTGCCGCCAGCCGCATTGGCCATGAAGACTACGCCACGTGCAATTTCGGTGTCATTGAATTCGCCGCCGCCCTGGGGTGCCATTGCGCCCTTGCCCGCCAGCGCCGAATGAACCAGCGTGTCAAAGCCTTGCTTGATGCGCGGGCCCCAGGCAGCTGCATCCTGGAATTTGGGTGCACCCGCAGCGCCTGTAGCGTGGCAGGCTGAGCACTGGGATTTGTAAACCTCTTCACCGCCGCGCAGAGGACGGTTGGCATCGCGGATTTCCACGGAGCCGACTTTTTGCAGGCGCATGGCCTTGGCCATTTCTGCATTGGCAGAGCCTGCGCCCACCGTGTCGGAAGCGGTCACGAACTTCACCAAGCCAATGATGACGAAGACTGGAACGACAAACGAGAAGAAGACGGCAAGCAGCAAATGCTTGGGGTTTTTGATGGGGCCGGTATGGGCTTCTTCGTGGTGTTGCTCGCTCATGAAGTCCTCTGAGGTCGTGGGTATGAAATTAACAATCCATTATAGAAGTGGGGGTAAAGAACGCCAGTGCACGACGATACGGGTTGACGGCTGCGACATAAAGGAGTTGAGTTGGATCAACCTCTGCATGGCTTTTGCGCCACAGCTTGGCGCTGGCATGAAAAAAGGCGTCCGAAGACGCCTTGATAAAAGATGCGCAATTTGCGCGTATGCCGCAGTGCTTACTGGGGCGCGCTGCCGCTGGCAGTTGCCTGAGCTTCGCGGGCTGGCTCTGTCCAGCCGCCACCCAGCACCTTGTACAGATTGACCTGGTTTTGCAGCTGCTGTAGGCGAACCTGAACCACAGATTGTTCCAGTGCAAACAGCGAGCGCTGTGCATCCAGCAAGTCCAGGTAGCTGGCTACGCCGTTGGTGTAGCGCAGGTCAGACAGCTTGTAGCGCACTTGCTCGGCTTCCAGCTGGCGGCTTTGGGCCAGCAGCTGTTCCTGCAGGGTCTGGCGGCTGACCAGTGCATCGGCAGATTCGCGGAATGCGGTCTGGATGGCCTTTTCATACTGAGCCACGGCAATCTTCTGGTTGGCTTCGGCCACCTGTAGATTGGCACGGTTGCGGCCCGCATTGAAGATAGGCAGGTACAGCGATGGCGCAATGCTGAAGTACTTGGAGCCCGAGCTGAACAGGTCCGAGATTTCGGGGTTGGCAAAGCCAGCAGACGCCGTCAGCGAAATATTCGGGAAGAACGCTGCACGCGCCGCGCCAATGCTGGCGTTGGCGGCAACCATGCTTTGTTCTGCCTGGCGAATATCGGGGCGGCGCAGCAGCAGGTCGGAGGGCAGGCCTGCTGGCACGTCTGCCAGAGGCGGCAGATCTGTCAGCTTCTTGCCCTGCAGACCGGCCAGCAGCTCAGGCGGCAGAGTCTGGCCCACCAGCAGGGTCAGTGCATTGGCATCCAGCTCGCGCTGGCGCGTTTGCTGGGCCAGCGTGGCGCGGGCGCTTTCGGTCAGCGACTGTGCCTGGCGGAAGTCCAGCTCGGAGGTGACGCCAGCATCCAGGCGCAGCTTGGTCAGCTTGATGGACTGCTCTCGCGTACCCAGCGTGCGGCGCGAGATGGCCATCAGCTCTTCATCCGCCTGCAGGTTCAGCCAGGTGTTGGCCACGTTGGAGATCAGGCTGATTTGCGCAGCCTTGCGACCTTCTTCGGTTGCCAGGTACTGGGCCAGGGCTTGCTCCTTGAGGCTGCTGATGCGGCCCCAGAAGTCAATTTCCCAGCTGGGCATGCTCAGGCCGGCGCTGAAGCTGTTGCCGTACTTGCCTGTCAGCTGGCTGCGTGCGCGTTGACCGCCTGCAGCAGCGCCCAGTTCGGGGAACTGGCTGGAGCGCTGGATCTGGTACTGAGCCTGTGCTTTTTCAATATTGAGCACGGCCACACGCAGGTCGCGGTTGTTATCCAGCGCCTGCTGGATGACTTGCTGCAGACGGGGATCGGTGAAGAACTGCTGCCATGGAATATCAGCGGCCGCCACCGAGCCAGCCGTCTGAGAGACTGCCGCCGGGAATTGCTCGGCCACCGGCAGGGCCGGGCGGTCAAGCTGGGGGATGAAGGAGCAGCCGCTGGCCAGCAGCGCGCTGGCCAAGGCGATAGGAAGCAAAGTCTTAGTCATGTTGCGAGCCTCCCTGTGCTGCAGAAGTTGCCGCGGGGGAAGTGGCGTTGTTGTCTTGTTCGGATTTCTTGCCGAAGAACTTGAAGATCGCGACAAAGAACACCGGCACCAGGAACACGGACAGAGGCGTACCAATCACCATGCCCCAGAACACGCCCGTACCAATGGCTTGCTGGCTGGCTGCGCTGGCGCCCGAGGCGATATACAGCGGCACCACACCCAGAATGAAGGCCAGAGAGGTCATCAAAATGGGGCGGAAGCGCAGGTGACCGGCTTCCAGTGCGGATTCCAGCGCGCTCTTGCCTTGTGCATGCAGGTCCTTGGCGAACTCCACAATCAGAATGGCGTTCTTGGCCGAGAGACCAATCACCGTAATCAACGCCACCTGGAAGTAGATGTCGTTAGGCATGTTGCGCATCAGTACACCGGCCACGGCACCGAACACGCCCAGAGGCACGACCAGCATCACGGACAGAGGAATGCTCCAGCTTTCATACAGCGCGGCCAGGCACAGGAACACGGCCAGCAGAGAGAACGCGTACAGCAGCATGGCGGAGGAGCCAGCCTTGCGCTCGTCCAGCGACTGACCTGTCCATTCGTAGCCAAAGCCCTGAGGCAGGTCCATGGCCAGCTTTTCCATTTCCTTCATGGCGTCACCACTGGTGTAGCCAGGTTTGGCTTGACCCGTAATGCTCATGGAGGGGTAGCCGTTGTAGCGGGACATCTGCATGGGGCCGCTGGTCCACTTGGTGGTCGCCAGTGTGGACAGCTCCACCAGCTTGCCATCCGAGTTGGGGATGGTCAGCTTCAGCACATCCTCAGGCTGCATGCGTCGGGACGCATCGGCCTGAATCGTCACGCGCTGCATGTAACCCTTGTTGGGAAAGTCCGTGGAGTTGGTCGAACCCAGGGCTGCAGACAGTGTGGTGGCAATGTCAGAGATGCTGACCTTCTGGGCATAGACGGCATCGCGGTTGATGTCGATCTGCCACTGCGGTGCATCGTCCACGCCATCAAAGCGCACACCCGTGAGGACGGGGCTTGCATTGGCCTTCTTGATCAGCTCATTACGGGCTGCCAGCAGCGCTGCGTGGCCGCTGGCGGAGCGGTCTTGCAGTCGGAAGGTGAAACCGTCGCTGTTACCCAGTTCAGGAATCGATGGAGGAACCAGGGTGTAGATGAAGCCATCGCGCAGCGAGGACATGGCACCCATGGTGCGCCCTGCAAACGACTTCGCATCCGAGCCCTTGGCCTTTCGTTCAGACCAGTCCTTGAAGGTGGTGAAAGACAAGCCCACGTTCTGACCCTGGCCTGCGAAGCTGAAGCCGATGATGCTCACGATGTCCGAGGTTTCAGGCTGGCTCAGGGCAAATTTTTCCAGCTCGCCCATGGTTTTGCTCGTGCGCTCCAGCGTTGCGCCGGGGGGCAGCTGGGTCAGCGAGATCACATAGCCCTGGTCTTCCACAGGCAGGAAGGAGGTGGGCAGCTTCAGGAAGATGAAGGCTGCGCCTGCAATCACCAGCGCGTAAACGATAAGGGCTTGCACAGAGCGCTTGACCACGCCACCCAGGGCGTTGGAATAGCGGTTGGTGCCCGCTTCGAACTTGCGGTTGAACCAGTTGTAGAAGGGGCCAAGCAGGCCGGTCTTCTTGTCATGCGCATGGCCCTGGGGAATAGGCTTGAGCATGGTGGCGCAAAGCGCAGGCGTCAGCGTCAGCGCGAAGAAGCCCGAAAAGAAGATGGAAATGGCCATCACCAGCGAGAACTGGCGGTAGATCGCGCCGGTGGCACCGCCGAACAGCGCCAGAGGCAAGAACACGGTCACCAGAATCACGGTAATACCGACCACGGCGCCCTGAATCTGGCCCATGGCCTTGATCGTGGCGTCCTTCGGAGAAAGCCCTTCCTCCGCCATGATGCGCTCGACGTTTTCAACCACCACGATGGCATCGTCAACGACGATACCAATCACCAGAACCATGGCGAACATGGCCAGAATGTTGATGGTCAGACCCGACACCAGCATGACGGAGAACGTGCCCAGCAGTGCAATAGGCACCACGATGGTTGGGATCAGTGTGTAGCGGATGTTCTGCAGGAAAATCAGCATCACAATGAACACCAGCACGATGGCTTCCAGCAGCGTGTGAACCACCTTTTCGATGGAGATCTTCACAAACTTGGAGGTATCGTAAGGCGAGGACCACTTCACGCCTGCTGGCAGGAAGGGCTCCACTTCAGCCATCTTGGCGTAGACCAGCTTGGCGGTTGCCATGGCGTTGGCCGAGGCGGTCAGCTGCACAGCCATGGCCACGGCAGGCTTGCCATTCAGGCGGGACTCAAAGCCGTAGCTTTCGGTGCCCAGTTCCACGCGGCCGATGTCCTTGATGCGGACGGTCGAGCCATCGGAGTTGGAACGCAGAACCACTTGTCCAAACTCTTCAGGTGTAGACAGCTGGCCAGGAACCACAATCGTGGCATTCATGCCGGTGCCGGGAAGGCTGGGGGTGTTGCCCAGCGAACCACCGGAAATCTGCAGATTTTGCGATGCAATGGCAGAGTTGATCTGCGCGATCGACATGTTGTAGCCCTGCAGCTTGACCGGGTCCACCCAGATGCGCATGGCGCGGCCGGAGGCAAAAAGCTGAGCCTTGCCGACGCCGTCCAGACGCTGAATTTCTGGCAGCACGTTGCGGTTGACGTAGTCCGCGATGTCATCGCGTGAGGTCTCGCCTGTGTCTGACTGGAAGGCCAGAATCATCAGGAAGTTGCTCATGGACTTTTCAACGCGCACACCCAGTGCCTGAACAATCTGAGGCAGGCGGGACTGCACGCGGGCCAGACGGTTTTGAACGTCCACCTGTGCCAGGTCCTGATTGGTGCCAGGCTCGAAAGTGACAGTCAGCGTGCCCTGGCCGGTGGCCGAGGCGCTGGTGTCCATGTACATCATGCCGGTTGCGCCGTTCATCTCACGTTCAATGAGCTGAAGCACGGAGTCCGTCATGGTCTCGGCCGTTGCACCAGGGTAGGTTGCAGTCACCGTGATGGTGGGCGGGGCCACCGTCGGGAACTGAGAAACCGGTAGTTTGGTGATGGAGATCACGCCTGCGAGGATCACGAAAATCGCGATCACCCAGGCAAAAATCGGTCGGTGGATAAAAAATTTGGACATACAGTGCGGCCTGATTTACTTGGCAGCCTGGGTGCTGTCTGCGTTTGCGGATGGGGCTGCGGCGGGCTTGTCCTGCGCTGCAGGGGCTGCTGCGGGGGCGGCAGGCTGCGCGGCTGCAGGAGCATTACCCTTCCATGGCACAGGGGTCACTTTCTTGGCGCCCATGCCGACCTTGATCAGGCCGTCCACCATGACTTTTTCGCCAGCTTTCAGGCCGGAAGTCACAATCCAGTTGGTACCCTGAGACTGGCTGATTTGAACGGGGCGCGGAGCAATGGAGCCATCGTCCGCAACAACCATCACAAAGTTGCCTTTTTCATTGCGCGTTACGGCCTGCTGAGGGATCAGCGCCGCGCTGTCGATCTGGGCTTGTTCCAGTCGCACGCGCACATAGGTTCCGGGCAGCAGCATTCCCTCGGGGTTGGGCAGCTCGGCGCGCACGCTGACCTGGCCAGTCGATGGGTCAACAGTCAAGTCGGTAAACAGCAGTTTGCCGGGCAAGGGGTATTCCTTGCCATCGTCCAAATGGACGTGGACTTTGATGCCGTTGTCGCCTACCTTTGCTAACTTGCCAGAATTGACTGCTTCACGCATGCGCATGATGTCAGAGGCCGATTGGGTCACATTCACATACAGTGGGTTGACCTGCTGGATGGTAGCCAGTTGTGTGGCATCACCTTGGCCAACCAGTGCACCTTCGGTCACCAGAGCGCGGCCAATTCGGCCAGAAATGGGGGCTGTCACGCTGGCGTAGCCCAGGTTAACGTTGGCATTGGTGACGGCAGCCTTGCCTGCTGCAACCTGTGCCAGAGCAGCCTTCTCATTGGCGATCGCCGTATCGTATTCCTGCTTGCTGATGGCGTTGGCTTCTACCAGAGGCTTGTAGCGACGTGCCGTGGCGGAGGCCTGGGCCAGATTGGCTTCGGCTTGCGCCAGCGTTGCCTGTGCACTTTGCAGATTGGCGCGATAAGGCGTGTTGTCGATCTGGAAAAGAGCTTGTCCAGCCTTGACATCCGAGCCCTCTTGGAACAGGCGCTTTTGCACAATACCTGCAGCGCGTGCGCGTACTTGGGCAATGCGAGATGGCTCCAGGCGACCAGGCAGGTCTGAGACCAGTGGAACGTTCTGCAATTCCACGGTCACTACACCGACTTCTGGGGGCTTGGCCTGAGCTGCTGCCTGGGCCTTTTGCTGCTCATCTTTCTTGTCGTTGCAGGCAGAAAGGCCCAAAGCGGCAATCAGGGACAGACCAATGACAGCGGCACGTGTATGGCTGGGGGCGAGCAGAGGCTGGCGTTGTGGAGCCTGCTTTTTTTCATACATGGGATGCATGAAAGTCCTTCCGGTAGACATTTGAAAAAACAACAGAAGAGCGCGGCTCAGATGGGGCAGCGCTCGAAACAGGGAGAGATGTTGACTGAAAGCTCTCACCTTCACAATGACGATGAATTATACATACATACATGCATAAATGTATAATTAAAGAAATGACGCCATGGGCGTGTAGGAGTTTGTTTTTCGCGGTTGCTCAGGCAATCAGGTGCTGACAAAGGATGTGTGATGGCGCGTAGAACCAAGGCGGAGGCCGACGAAACTCGGACCAAGCTGCTGGATGCGGCTGAAGAGGTTTTTTTCGAAAAAGGGGTTTCGCGAACCTCGCTGGGAGACATCGCCCTGCGCGCAGGCGCAACCCGGGGGGCGGTGTACTGGCACTTCAAAGACAAAGTGGATGTCTTCTCTTCAATGCTGGCACGCATCTGCATGCCGTTTGATGAAATCTGCGATGACAAGTATGGTGAGCTGCCCCCGCTGGAGCGTATTCGTCGCTCCATGTTGACCGTGTTCGAGAGCATGGATGGGGATGATCGCCGTCGCAAGATCTTTGAGACCGCACTATTCAAGATGGAATATGTGGGCGAGCTGGAAGATGTCAGGGAAGGCCACGTAGAAAGCGCTCGTCTCTCCCAGGAGAAATTCGCCAGAGACCTGGTGCTTGCCGCACAGGAGCAATCCCTGCAGCTGGCTGTATCGCCGCAGGAGGCTGCGCTGGGGTTGCACTCTCTATTTGTGGGTCTCATACATGGATGGGTCTTGAATGAGGGTAGTTTCCCGCTGGTAAATGTTGGAATGATGTCGGTTGACGTCTATTTGTCTGGTTTGGGATTTCGCGTCAACTCGTGATCTGAGGGGTAAAGCTGTGCAATAATTGCGCCGTTGAATTGTTGTCGGTCATGCATGGTGTGACTAACGGATTCGCGGCTGTAGCTCAGTGGATAGAGTATTGGCCTCCGAAGCCAAGGGTCGTGGGTTCGATCCCCGCCAGCCGCGCCAACAAGCTGTCAATCAGTAAAAACCAAAAAAAATCCCTGATTTCTTTTGAGCTGAAAAAACAGTGCTACAATTCAAATCTCTTCGGAGGGGTGGCCGAGTGGTTAAAGGCAGCAGACTGTAAATCTGCCCGCTAACGCGTACACAGGTTCGAATCCTGTCCCCTCCACCAGTAATGGAGAAGAGTAAATCACTAGAAATAGTGATTGCGTGCAGTGAATCTGTGCGGGAGTAGTTCAATGGTAGAACCCTAGCCTTCCAAGCTAATGACGCGGGTTCGATTCCCGTCTCCCGCTCCAGTTTGCGAGCAAAGATTTTTGAAGTTGCGAAAGCAGCTTTGATGCCCATGTGGCTCAGTGGTAGAGCACTCCCTTGGTAAGGGAGAGGTCGCGGGTCCGATTCCCGCCATGGGCACCATTTTCTGGTGCGCTCGCTTGATAGGGTTGCGCCGATATCCTCTTGCAGTAATTTAGTTTTTTCGGAGTCGGAAAAATGGCAAAAGAAAAATTCGAGCGCACCAAGCCCCACGTGAACGTGGGCACCATCGGTCACGTTGACCACGGCAAGACCACTCTGACTGCTGCTATCGCCACTGTGCTGTCCAAGCACTTCGGCGGCGAAGCCAAGGACTACTCGCAGATCGACAACGCGCCTGAAGAAAAGGCCCGTGGTATCACGATCAACACCTCGCACGTTGAGTACGAAACCGCTGCTCGTCACTATGCTCACGTTGACTGCCCCGGTCACGCTGACTATGTGAAGAACATGATTACCGGTGCTGCTCAGATGGACGGTGCTATCCTGGTTTGCTCCGCTGCTGACGGCCCCATGCCCCAGACTCGCGAGCACATCCTGCTGTCCCGCCAGGTGGGCGTTCCTTACATCATCGTCTTCCTGAACAAGGCTGACATGGTGGACGACGAAGAACTGCTGGAACTGGTCGAAATGGAAGTGCGCGAGCTGCTGTCCAAGTACGACTTCCCCGGCGACGACACTCCCATCATCCGCGGCTCCGCTAAGCTGGCCCTGGAAGGTGACCAGTCCGACAAGGGCGAGCCTGCTATCCTGAAGCTGGCCGAAGCTCTGGACACATACATCCCCACTCCCGAGCGTGCTGTTGACGGCGCCTTCGTGATGCCTGTGGAAGACGTGTTCTCCATCTCCGGTCGCGGTACCGTGGTGACTGGCCGTATCGAGCGCGGCATCATCAAGGTCGGCGAAGAAATCGAAATCGTCGGTATCAAGGACACCGTCAAGACTACCGTCACTGGCGTGGAAATGTTCCGCAAGCTGCTGGACCAAGGTCAAGCTGGCGACAACGTGGGTCTGCTGCTGCGCGGCACCAAGCGTGAAGACGTGGAACGTGGCCAAGTGCTGTGCAAGCCCGGTTCGATCAAGCCCCACACTCACTTCACCGCTGAAGTGTATGTGCTGTCCAAGGACGAAGGCGGCCGCCACACTCCTTTCTTCAACAACTACCGTCCTCAGTTCTACTTCCGTACAACTGACGTGACCGGCTCCATCGAACTGCCAGAAGGTAAGGAAATGGTGATGCCTGGTGATAACGTGTCGATCACTGTGAAGCTGATCGCTCCTATCGCTATGGAAGAAGGTCTGCGCTTCGCTATCCGCGAAGGTGGTCGTACTGTTGGTGCCGGTGTGGTTGCCAAGATCATTGCTTAATTATTGGTTTGTAGGGGTATAGCTCAATTGGCAGAGCGTCGGTCTCCAAAACCGAAGGTTGTAGGTTCGATTCCTACTGCCCCTGCCACCTCTTAATGGTGGAATCAACGAGAGCCCGCCTTTGGCGGGCTTCGTCGTCTGGAAATTGTGCAAAGTATTTGTACATTTGAAATGAAATATGGCCACTACTCAGATTGATACAGTCAGCTCAGGCGCTGACAAAGCAAAGCTTGCCGCAGTTGCGGCTTTAGTTGTTGCTGCAATTGCTGGTTTTTATCTGCTGAGCAAGCAAGGACCAGTGGCGCAGTGGGCTGCTTTGATTGTGGGTTTGTTGGCTGCGGCTGGCGTGTTCCTGATCTCTGAGCCTGGTAAACGTTTTACGGGCTTTGCGCAGGATGCCTGGCGCGAAGTGAAGAAGGTCGTCTGGCCTACCCGCAAGGAAACTCTGCAAATGACTTTGTATGTGTTTGCCTTTGTGGTGGTGATGGCCTTGTTCTTGTGGTTCACCGATAAGACTCTGGAATGGGTTTTGTACGACCTGATTCTGGGCTGGAGGAAGTAATGGCTGATGCTGTCGATACAGATGTGAATGGTGGAGCTGCAGCATCTGCTAATCCGGATCTGCGCTGGTATATCGTCCATGCCTACTCGGGTATGGAAAAAGCGGTTGAGCGCAACATCACCGAGCGTATTGCTCGCTCGGGTATGCAGTCCAAGTTTGGACGCATTCTGGTGCCTTCCGAAGAAGTTGTTGAGATGCGCAATGGTGCTCGTCGCACGACTGAGCGCCGCTTGTTCCCTGGCTATGTGTTTGTCGAGATGGTCATGGAAGATGACACTTGGCACCTGGTCAAGCACACCAGCAAGGTGACAGGCTTTGTGGGTGGCGCCAAGAATCGTCCTGCTCCTATTTCTGAAGACGAAATTCGCAAGATCGTCGATCAGATGCAGGAAGGCACTGAGAAGCCTCGCCACAAGATCGAGTTCATGGTTGGCGAAATGGTGCGCGTCAAGGAAGGTCCTTTTGCAGACTTCAATGGTTCTGTTGAAGAAGTCAACTACGAAAAGAGCCGTCTGCGCGTATCGGTCACCATCTTTGGCCGTGCAACTCCTGTGGAATTGGAATTCTCTCAAGTTGAGAAAACTTGAGATTCGCAATAGAATCTAGGGCTTCGCATTTTTTGACTCGATGCGAAGCTTTTTTATAGAGTCAGCAACCTCGGGGAGCTGTGTGCAGATACTGCATGTGGCGCTATACCCGTAAGGAGCTCAACATGGCGAAAAAAATCGTCGGCTTCATCAAGCTGCAAGTGCCAGCTGGTAAGGCCAATCCTTCTCCTCCTATCGGTCCTGCGCTGGGTCAGCGCGGCCTCAACATCATGGAATTCTGCAAGGCGTTCAACGCCCAGACCCAAGGTGTCGAGCCCGGCCTGCCTCTGCCAGTGGTGATCACAGCTTTTGCTGACAAGAGCTTCACGTTCATCATCAAGACCCCTCCCGCAACCGTTCTGATCAAGAAGGCTGTGAAGCTGGACAAGGGTTCTTCCAATCCTCTGAAGAACAAGGTCGGCAAGATCACACGTGCTCAGCTGGAAGAAATCGCCAAGACCAAGCTGAAGGACATGAACGCCGCTGACGTTGACGCCGCTGTGCGTACGCTGGCTGGTTCTGCCCGTTCGATGGGCGTGATCGTGGAGGGTGTGTAAATGGCCAAGTTGACCAAGAAGCAAAAAGCTCTCCAAGGCAAGGTGGACTCCACCAAGCTGTACTCTTTCGCTGACGCTGTGGCGCTGGTGAAGGAAGCTGCAACTGCCAAGTTCGATGAATCCATCGACGTGGCCGTGCAACTGGGCGTGGATGCCAAGAAGTCGGACCAAGTGGTGCGTGGCGCTGTGGTGCTGCCTCACGGTACTGGTAAGACTGCTCGCGTTGCCGTGTTCGCACAAGGCGCCAAGGCTGAAGAAGCCAAGGCCGCTGGTGCTGACGTGGTGGGTATGGACGACCTGGCCGCTATGGTCAAGGCCGGTGATATGCCTTTCGACGTGGTGATCGCTGCTCCTGACGCTATGCGCGTTGTGGGTCAGCTGGGTCAGATCCTGGGCCCACGTGGTCTGATGCCTAACCCCAAGGTTGGTACTGTGACTCCTGACGTCGCTACGGCTGTGAAGAACGCCAAGGCTGGTCAAGTGCAGTTCCGCGTGGACAAGGCCGGTATCATCCACGGCACGATCGGCCGTCGCTCGTTCGATGCTGACAAGCTGCAGGGCAACCTGGCCGCTCTGATCGACGCCCTGAACAAGGCTAAGCCTGCTACCAGCAAGGGTCTGTACCTGCGCAAGGTTGCGGTCTCGTCGACCATGGGTGTGGGCGTTCGCGTCGACACACAAACCATCTCGGCGTAATTGCTAGAAATCGTCAGATGAGCTTCGGTTCATCTGGTGTGGTGGGTCATCCGGGTGTCAACCCGGGTGGGTCATCCAAGACCGTTGGTGTGATTCGATCACTTAATCATGACGACCAACGCAGATGGCGATCCCGCTGCAGATGGAAAATTTCCAAAACAGTTGGTCGCTGCAACAAGAGCGCGCATGCGGAGTTCGCTCCAAATGCGCATTTAAGGAGTAGACCTTGAGTCTGAATCGCAGTGAGAAAGAAGCGGTCATCAATGAAGTGACCAGCCTCGCCGCTAAAGCTCAAACGCTTGTGATCGCGGAATACCGTGGCATCACGGTCGCCGACATGACCAAACTGCGCGCTGATGCACGCAGCAAGGGCGTGAGCCTCAGCGTGTTGAAGAACACCCTGGCCCGCCGTGCTGTGGCTGGCAGCCAGTTTGACGTGGTGGCTGACCAGATGACTGGCCCGCTGGTCTATGGCTTCTCTGAAGACGCAGTGGCTGCCGCTAAGGTGGTGGCCGACTTCGCGAAGACCAACGACAAGTTGGTGATTCGCGGTGGCGCGTTTGCAGGCAAGGCCCTGGACGTCAACGGCGTTAAGCAACTGGCAAATATCCCCTCCAAGGAAGTCCTGCTCGCACAACTGTGCGGCTTGCTCATGTCGCCTATGTCGCGTACAGCCGTTGTGCTGGGCGCTCTGGCTGCAAAGAAGAGCGAAGGTTCCGCCGAGGCAGCTGCAGCTTAATTGCGGCAAAACAAACCAACATAGATTTAGGAAATCAAAATGGCATTCGATAAAGACGCATTCCTGACCGCCCTGGACAGCATGACTGTTCTGGAACTGAACGACCTGGTCAAGGCAATTGAAGAGAAGTTTGGCGTGTCCGCCGCTGCTATGGCTGCTCCCGCTGCTGGCGGCGCTGGCGCTGGTGCTGCTGCTGCTGAAGAAAAGACCGACTTCGACGTCGTTCTGACTGAAGCTGGCGCCAACAAGGTGTCCGTGATTAAGGCTGTGCGTGAAATCACCGGCCTGGGTCTGAAGGAAGCTAAGGATCTGGTTGACGGCGCTCCTAAGACTGTTAAGGAAGCCGCTCCTAAGGCTGACGCTGAAGCCGCTGTGAAGAAGCTGGTGGAAGCCGGTGCTAAGGCTGAACTGAAGTAATTCAGTGAAATCAAGGGCTGGAGACTCTCAAAAGGGTCTCCAGCCTTTGGCGCTTGTGGAACGCGCTGAAAGAACACACCAAAAAGCAGGTTTCTGACGGAGTCTGCTTTTTAGTGTCTTCTGACAATCCGACAGCAGAAGATGCCTTGGTTCGGGCGATGTGCAACGCATCGCCGTCAGCCATGGTTGGTAGTGGCCAACCGCCAAGCCCGCAGGGTGAATTCCCCTGTGGGGCAGTCGTCGCAGACCCAGGACTCATGTCTTTGCCCGGAGATCTCATGGCCTATTCTTATACCGAACGCAAGCGAATCCGCAAAAGCTTCGGGAGCCGCGATAGCGTGCTCGAAGTGCCTTATCTGCTGCAGATGCAAAAAGATGCCTATACCGCATTCCTGCAGGCAGATGTAGCCCCCAAAAAACGTACCATCGATGGCCTGCAAGCGGCTTTCGATTCTGCCTTCCCCATCGTCTCTCACAATGGTTTTGTAGAGATGAAGTTTGTCGAGTACAACCTCGCCAAACCTGCTTTCGACGTGCGTGAGTGCCAGACCCGCGGTCTGACCTTTGCTTCCGCTGTGCGCGCCAAAGTGCAGTTGATCATCTATGACCGTGAGTCTTCCACGGCTCAGTCCAAGGTGGTCAAGGAAGTGAAGGAGCAAGAGGTCTACATGGGCGAAGTGCCCCTGATGACCGACAAGGGTTCGTTCATCATCAACGGTACCGAGCGCGTGATCGTGTCTCAGCTGCACCGTTCGCCCGGCGTGTTCTTCGAGCACGACAAGGGCAAGACCCATAGCTCGGGCAAGCTGCTGTTCTCGGCTCGTATCATTCCTTACCGCGGCTCCTGGCTGGACTTTGAGTTCGACCCCAAGGACCTGCTGTACTTCCGTGTGGACCGTCGCCGCAAGATGCCGGTGTCTATCCTGCTGAAGGCCATCGGCATGACGCCCGAAACCATCCTGGCGACGTTCTTCGTGAACGACAACTTCCGCCTGATGGACAGCGGTGCGCAGATGGAATTTGTGGCTGACCGCCTGAAGGGAGAAGTCGCACGTTTCGACATCACCGACAAGGCTGGCAAGGTTGTCGTGGCCAAGGACAAGCGCATCACTGCTCGCCACACCCGCGAGCTGGAGCAGTCCGGCACCAAGTTCGTCAGCGTGCCTGAAGACTTCCTGCTGGGCCGCGTGCTGGCCAAGAACATCGTTGACCCAGACACTGGCGAAATCATTGCCAAGGCCAACGAAGAACTGACCGAAGCACTGCTCAAGAAGCTGCGTAGCGCTGGTGTGCAAGATGTTCAGTGCATCTACACCAACGAACTGGACCAAGGCGCTTACATCTCGCAGACTCTGCGTACCGATGAAACCGTGGACGAGTTCGCAGCCCGCGTTGCCATCTACCGCATGATGCGCCCTGGTGAGCCTCCCACCGAGGACGCCGTGCAGGCCCTGTTCCAGCGCCTGTTCTACAACGCCGACACGTATGATCTGTCGCGCGTGGGTCGTATGAAGTTCAACGCCAAGATCGGTCGCGAAGGCGCAACCGGCCCCATGGTGCTGTCCAACGAAGACATCCTGGCTGTGGTCAAGATTCTGGTGGACCTGCGCAATGGCCGTGGCGAAGTCGACGATATCGACCACCTGGGCAACCGCCGCGTGCGTTGCGTGGGCGAACTGGCCGAAAACCAGTACCGCACCGGTCTGGCACGTATCGAAAAGGCTGTGAAGGAACGTCTGGGTCAGGCTGAGCAAGAGCCCCTGATGCCTCACGACCTGATCAACTCCAAGCCCATCTCTGCGGCTCTGAAGGAGTTCTTCGGTGCTTCGCAGCTGTCGCAGTTCATGGACCAGACCAACCCTCTGGCAGAAATCACGCACAAGCGTCGTGTTTCCGCCCTGGGCCCAGGCGGTCTGACCCGCGAACGTGCTGGCTTTGAAGTGCGTGACGTGCACGTGACCCACTACGGTCGCGTCTGCCCTATCGAAACGCCTGAAGGTCCAAACATTGGTCTGATCAACTCGCTGGCTCTGTACGCCCGCCTGAACGAGTACGGCTTCATTGAAACTCCGTACCGTCGCGTGGTGGATGGCAAGGTCACGATGGACATCGACTACCTGTCGGCCATCGAAGAAGGCAAGTACGTCATCGCTCAGGCCAACGCCGATCTGGATGCCGAAGGCCGTCTGGTGGGCGAGCTGGTGTCTGCCCGTGAAAAGGGTGAATCGACCCTGCTGTCGCCAGAGCGCGTGCAGTACATGGACGTGTCGCCTGCGCAGATCGTGTCCGTGGCCGCTTCGCTGATTCCGTTCCTGGAACACGATGACGCGAACCGTGCCTTGATGGGCGCCAACATGTCGCGTCAGGCCGTGCCTGTGCTGCGTCCTGAAAAGCCCATGGTCGGTACCGGCATCGAGCGCGTTGCTGCGGTTGACTCCGGCACCGTGGTCACTGCCAAGCGTGGCGGTATCGTGGACTACGTTGACGCGACCCGTATCGTGATCCGCGTGAACGACGACGAAGCCGTTGCTGGCGAAGTCGGCGTGGACATCTACAACCTGATCAAGTATCAGCGTTCCAACCAGAACACCAACATTCACCAGCGTCCTATCGTCAGCCGTGGCGACAAGCTGGCTGCTGGTGACGTGCTGGCTGACGGCGCTTCTACCGACCTGGGCGAAATCGCCATCGGTCAGAACATGCTGATCGCCTTCATGCCCTGGAACGGCTACAACTACGAAGACTCGGTGATGATCAACGAGCGCATCGTTGCTGACGATCGCTACACCTCGATCCACATCGAAGAACTCGTGGTCATGGCTCGTGACACGAAGCTTGGCCCAGAAGAAATCACGCGCGACATTCCGAACCTGTCGGAACAGCAACTGAACCGTCTGGACGAGTCCGGCATCATCTACGTGGGCGCCGAAGTGCAGCCCGGCGACGTGCTGGTGGGCAAGGTGACACCTAAGGGTGAAACCACGCTGACGCCTGAAGAGAAGCTGCTGCGCGCCATCTTCGGCGAGAAGGCTTCCGACGTGAAGGACACCTCGCTGCGTGTGGACCAGGGTTCGTCCGGCACCGTGATCGACGTGCAAGTCTTCACCCGTGAAGGCATCCAGCGTGACAAGCGTGCTCAGCAGATCATTGACGATGAACTGAAGCGCTTCCGTCTGGACCTGAACGACCAGCTGCGTATCGTGGAGGCTGACTCCTTCGACCGTATCGAGAAGCTGCTGACTGGCCGCGTGGCCAACGGTGGTCCTCAGAAGCTGTCCAAGGGCGCCAAGATCGACAAGGCGTATCTGGACGGCGTGGAGAAGTTCCACTGGTTCGATATTCGCCCTGCCGAAGACGATGTGGCCGCTCAGCTGGAGTCCATCAAGAACTCCATCGAGCAGCAGCGTCACACCTTCGACCTGGCGTTCGAAGAAAAGCGCAAGAAGCTCACGCAAGGCGACGAGCTGCCTGCTGGCGTGCTGAAGATGGTCAAGGTGTACCTGGCTGTCAAGCGTCGTCTGCAGCCCGGTGACAAGATGGCCGGTCGTCACGGTAACAAGGGTGTGGTCTCCAAGATCACTCCTGTGGAAGACATGCCTTTCCTGGCTGATGGCTCCACCGCCGACATCGTGCTGAACCCGCTGGGCGTGCCTTCGCGTATGAACATCGGTCAGGTGCTGGAAGTGCACTTGGGCTGGGCCGGCAAGGGTCTGGGCCAGCGCATTGGCGACATGCTGCAAAAGGAAGCCCGTGCTGCTGAAGTGCGCTCCTTCCTGGAAGAGATCTACAACCGCAGCGGTCGCAAGGAAGATCTGTCGCAACTGGGTGACACAGAAGTCATGTCCATGGCCAAGGAATTGACCACTGGCGTGCCTTTCGCAACCCCCGTGTTCGACGGTGCCTCCGAAGCCGAGATCAAGGACATGCTGAAGCTGGCCTATCCCGACGACATCGCCGCCGCCAAGGGTCTGACCGAGACACGTACACAGGCTTACCTGTATGACGGCCGTACTGGCGAGCGCTTCGAGCGTCCGACCACCATCGGCTACATGCACTACCTGAAGCTGCACCACTTGGTCGATGACAAGATGCACGCCCGTTCCACCGGTCCTTACTCTCTGGTGACGCAGCAACCTCTGGGCGGTAAGGCCCAGTTCGGTGGCCAGCGTTTCGGTGAAATGGAAGTGTGGGCGCTGGAAGCTTACGGCGCCGCTTACGTGCTGCAGGAAATGCTGACCGTGAAGTCCGACGACGTGCAAGGCCGTACCAAGGTGTACGAGTCCATCGTCAAGGGCGAGCACTCGATCGAAGCGGGCATGCCCGAATCGTTCAACGTGCTGGTCAAGGAAATCCGCTCTCTGGGCTTGGACATCGAGCTCGAACGTTCTTAAGCCCTATTAAACAGAGAGCTGCAACCGCTTTAAAACAAAGGATTTGCGCTTGGTTCGTTGCTGAAACCAAGGCAAATCCAGCGGTGGCTGCAATGATTTTTGACGAAAAGGAAAGAGTTACATGAAATCGCTACTCGACCTGTTCAAGCAATTTACGCCTGATGAGCATTTCGATGCCATCAAGATCGGCCTGGCCTCGCCCGAGAAGATCCGTTCGTGGTCTTTCGGTGAAGTGAAGAAGCCCGAGACGATCAACTACCGTACCTTCAAGCCCGAGCGTGATGGTCTGTTCTGCGCCAAGATCTTTGGCCCGATCAAGGACTACGAATGCCTGTGCGGCAAGTACAAGCGCCTCAAGCACCGCGGTGTGATCTGCGAGAAGTGCGGCGTTGAAGTCACACAGACCAAGGTGCGTCGCGAACGCATGGGTCACATCGATCTGGCCGCGCCTTGCGCCCACATCTGGTTCCTGAAGTCCCTGCCTTCGCGCCTGGGCCTGGTGCTGGACATGACGCTGCGTGACATCGAGCGTGTGCTGTACTTCGAAGCCTATGTGGTGACCGACCCCGGCATGACTCCGCTGAAGAAGTTCAGCATCATGACCGAGGACGACTACGACGCCAAGCAGCTGGAATACGGTTACGACGAATTCACCGCCAAGATGGGCGCTGAAGGTATCAAGGACCTGCTGGAAGGCATCGACATCGACGTCGAGATCGAGCGCCTGCGCAACGATCTGACCGGCTCCGAAGTCAAGGTCAAGAAGAACGCCAAGCGCCTGAAGCTGCTGGAAGCGTTCAAGAAGTCCGGTATCAAGCCCGGCTGGATGGTGATGGAAGTGCTGCCCGTGCTGCCTCCCGATCTGCGTCCTTTGGTGCCTCTGGACGGTGGCCGTTTCGCTACGTCCGACCTGAACGACCTGTACCGCCGCGTTATTAACCGTAACTCGCGTCTGCGCCGTCTGCTGGAGCTGAAGGCTCCCGAAATCATTGCTCGCAATGAAAAGCGCATGTTGCAAGAAGCGGTGGACTCGCTGCTGGACAACGGCCGTCGCGGCAAGGCCATGACGGGCGCCAACAAGCGTGCTCTGAAGTCTCTGGCCGACATGATCAAGGGTAAGTCTGGTCGTTTCCGTCAGAACTTGCTGGGTAAGCGCGTGGACTACTCCGGTCGTTCCGTGATTACCGTGGGTCCTTACCTCAAGCTGCACCAGTGCGGTCTGCCCAAGCTGATGGCGCTGGAACTGTTCAAGCCCTTCATCTTTGCCCAGCTGGAGCAACGTGGCATCGCCACGACCATCAAGGCGGCGAAGAAGGAAGTGGAAGCCGGTACGCCCGTGGTGTGGGACATCCTTGAAGAAGTCATCAAGGAACACCCCATCATGCTCAACCGTGCGCCTACGCTGCACCGTCTGGGTATCCAAGCGTTTGAGCCTATCCTGATTGAAGGCAAGGCCCTGCAACTGCACCCGCTGGTTTGCGCTGCGTTCAACGCCGACTTCGACGGTGACCAGATGGCTGTTCACGTCCCTCTGTCTGTGGAAGCACAGATGGAAGCTCGCGTGCTGATGCTGGCCTCCAACAACGTGCTGTTCCCCGCTTCGGGTGAACCCTCCATCGTTCCTTCTCAGGACGTGGTGCTGGGTCTGTATCACGCCACGCGTGAAAAGATCAACGGCAAGGGCGAAGGCATGGTGTTTGCCGACCTGATGGAGCTGCAACGCGCTCTGGATGCGGGCGAGACCGAACTGCACGCCAAGATCAGCGTGCGCCTGACCGAGTGGAACAAGAACAAGGAAACTGGCGAATTCGAGCCTTCCACTTCCTTGGTCGAAACCACGGTGGGTCGTGCTCTGCTGTCTGAAATCCTGCCCAAGGGCCTGGCTTTCAGCAACATGAACAAGGCGCTGAAGAAGAAGGAAATCTCGAAGCTGATCAACGCTTCGTTCCGCAAGTGCGGCCTGAAGGCAACCGTGGTGTTCGCCGACAAGCTGCTGCAAAACGGTTTCCGTCTGTCTACCCACGCTGGTATCTCGATCTCCATCGACGACATGCTGGTGCCTCCGCAAAAGGCCGACATCCTGGCCCGCGCAGAGTCCGAAGTGAAGGAAATCGAGCAGCAGTACGTCTCGGGTCTGGTGACCTCTGGCGAGCGCTACAACAAGGTGGTGGACATCTGGGGCAAGGCCGGTGACGACGTGTCCAAGGTGATGATGGACCAGCTGAAGGTTCAGAAGACCACTGACCGTCATGGCAATGTTGTCGATCAGGAATCGTTCAACGCGATTTACATGATGGCCGACTCCGGCGCCCGTGGTTCTGCCGCTCAGATTCGTCAGTTGGCTGGTATGCGTGGCCTGATGGCCAAGCCAGACGGCTCGATTATCGAGACGCCTATTACCGCGAACTTCCGCGAAGGCCTGAACGTTCTGCAGTACTTCATCTCGACCCACGGTGCTCGTAAGGGTCTGGCCGACACGGCGCTGAAGACGGCTAACTCCGGTTACCTGACTCGTCGTCTGGTGGACGTGACGCAAGACTTGGTCGTGAACGAACAGGACTGCGGCACTTCCAACGGCTACCTGATGCGCGCCATCGTCGAAGGCGGTGAAGTGATCGAATCCCTGCGCGACCGCGTGCTGGGCCGCTCGACCGCTGAAGACGTGCTGCACCCAGAAAACCGCTCCGTGCTGCTGCGCGCCGGTACTCTGCTGGACGAAGACACCATCGAAGAGCTGGAAAACCAGGGCGTGGACGAAATCAAGGTTCGTACCGCTCTGACCTGTGAAACCCGCTTCGGCCTGTGCGCAACCTGCTACGGCCGCGACTTGGGCCGTGGTGGTCTGATCAACCTCGGCGAAGCCGTGGGTGTGATCGCCGCCCAGTCCATCGGTGAACCCGGTACCCAGCTGACCATGCGTACGTTCCACATTGGTGGTGCGGCTTCGCGTGCGGCCATCGCTTCGAGCGTGGAAGCCAAGTCCAACGGTTCCATCGGCTTCAACAGCACGATGCGCTATGTGTCCAACACCAAGGGTGAGTTGGTGGTGATTTCCCGTTCCGGCGAAATCGTGATCAGCGAAAACGGCCGTGAGCGTGAGCGTCATAAAGTGCCTTACGGCGCTGTGCTGACCATCAAGCCTGATGAAGTCATCAAGGCTGGCAAGATCCTGGCGAATTGGGACCCACTGACCCGCCCCATCATTACCGAATACGCCGGTCAGGTGAAGT
This sequence comes from Comamonas fluminis, assembly GCF_019186805.1. Classification (NCBI taxonomy): domain Bacteria; kingdom Pseudomonadati; phylum Pseudomonadota; class Betaproteobacteria; order Burkholderiales; family Comamonadaceae; genus Comamonas; species Comamonas fluminis. The sequence goes on from NZ_CP066783.1 coordinate 328,681, forward strand.
TCGAGAACGTGGAAGAAGGTCTGACAGTGGCCAAGCAGGTCGACGAAGTGACCGGTCTGTCCACTCTGGTGGTGATCGACCCCAAGCGTCGCGGCTCTGCCAAGGTGGTGCGTCCTCAGGTCAAGCTGATCGATGCCAACGGCCAGGAAGTCAAGATTCCTGGTACCGACCACGCTGTGACGATCGGCTTCCAGGTTGGCGCTCTGATTCAGGTGCGCGACGACCAGGACGTGGGTCCTGGCGAGGTGCTGGCCCGTATCCCTGTGGAAGGTCAGAAGACCCGAGACATTACCGGTGGTCTGCCTCGTGTGGCCGAGCTGTTCGAAGCCCGTACACCCAAGGACAAGGGCACTCTGGCCGAGATGACCGGTACTGTGTCCTTCGGTAAGGAAACCAAGGGCAAGATTCGTCTGCAGATCACTGATCTGGAAGGTAAGGTCTGGGAAGAGCTGGTGCCCAAGGAACGCAACATTCTGGTCCACGAAGGCCAGGTGGTGAACAAGGGTGAATCGATTGTGGACGGCCCAGCCGACCCACAAGACATCCTGCGTCTGCTGGGTATCGAAGAGCTGTCGCGCTACATCGTGGACGAAGTGCAGGACGTGTACCGCTTGCAGGGCGTGAAGATTAACGACAAGCACATCGAGGTGATCGTTCGCCAGATGCTGCGTCGCGTGATCATCGAAAACTCTGGCGATACCACCTACATCCAGGGTGAGCAGGTCGAGCGCTCCGAAGTGCTCAACACCAACGAAGCCATGCAGAAGGAAGGCAAGCTGCCTGCTACGTACTCCAACGTGCTGCTGGGTATTACCAAGGCTTCGCTGTCGACCGACTCCTTCATCTCGGCTGCTTCCTTCCAGGAAACAACCCGCGTGCTGACCGAAGCTGCCATCATGGGCAAGCGCGACGAGCTGCGCGGCCTGAAGGAAAACGTCATTGTGGGTCGTCTGATTCCTGCCGGTACCGGCCTGGCTTACCACCAGGCACGCAAGGCCAAGGACGAAATGGACGACGCAGAGCGCCGCGCCATTGCCGAGGCTGAAGAAGCGGAACTGGCCGGTATCTCGGCTGACGATGCTGAAGTCGCTCCTGCTGGCGACGCATCGGCTGAGTAAGCCAGGCGCTGATCCGGTGCTGTCTGCAGCCCCGGTTCACTGCTGATGCACCGCGCTCCCGCTCTGCCCTGTGCAGACGGGAGCGTTTTTCTTTTCACGATTGATCCGTTTTTTGAATTTCATGACTTCCACCCCCTCTCGACCAAAAAATGCCGGTGCCGGCCAGCCTGCGAACGCTGCTCCGGCGCTGTGGCAGCAGCTGGAAGCCGTTGCGCAGGCCCTGCATGGCATTCTGGGTGGGCAGTCCAGCAAGTCTGTGCTGGCGCAGGTGCCGCAGCGTTTGCGCCCTGGCGTGCAGGCTTTGCTGTTTCAGGTCTTGCGCAATCTGGGGCGCGCCCAGGCACTGCAAAAGCAGCTGGTATCCCGCGCGCCTGCACCCAAGGTCAGCGCCTTGCTGAACACAGCCCTGGCTCTGGCCTGGGATGAGGCCCATGCGCCTTACCCACCATTCACGCTGGTCAATCAAGCGGTGGAGGTGGCCAAGCGCGGCACTGCGCGTGCGCAATCGGGCTTTATCAACGGCTGCCTGCGCCGCTTTCTGCGCGAGCGCGATGAACTGGTCGCGGTCACGGATGGCGACCCTGTGGCCGTCTGGAACCACCCCGCATGGTGGATTGCGCGGTTGAAGAAAGACCATCCCGAAGACTGGCAACTGATCTTGGCTGCCAACAATGCCCAGCCGCCGATGACTTTGCGCGTCAATGCGCAAAAATGCACGCAAGCCCAGTATCAATCTGCGCTTGCTGCTATGAATTTAGAGTCTTTGCCGGTGGCGGAACATGGCCTGCAATTGCTGCAAGCTGCCCCTGTGCAGGAACTGCCTCACTTCGCTGAAGGCTGGGCCTCGGTGCAGGATGCTGCCGCGCAAGCTGCGGCGCCCTTGCTGCTGCAGGGGCTGAAGCAGCCACAGGGCCGCGCTCTGCGTGTGCTGGATGCCTGCGCTGCACCTGGTGGCAAGACGGCCCACCTGCTGGAGCGCGGCGAGCCCGGTAGCCTGCAGGTGACCGCGCTGGAAATTGACCCCGAGCGTGCACGCCGCATTGGCGAAACCCTGTCGCGCCTTGACCTGCAGGCCCAGGTGCTGGTGGCCGATGCAGGCAAGCCCGAGGCCTGGTTTGAATCGCAATGCGGTGGTCAGCAGTTCGACGCCATCTTGCTGGATGCGCCTTGCACGGCATCGGGCATCGTGCGTCGCCAGCCTGATGTGCGCTGGCTGCGCCGTGAAAGCGATGTGGCCCAGCTGGCGCAGATCCAGTCTCAGTTGCTGGACAAGCTGTGGCCGCTGCTCAAGCCCGGTGGGCGCATGGTGTATTGCACCTGCTCCATCTTCAAGGCCGAGGGCGACGCACAGATGAAAGCGTTTCTTGCACGCAACACTACGGCCACCAGCTTGCCTGCTCCCGGCCATTTAATACCTGGCAAAGCTGCCAAAGACGGCTCCGTGGCCGACAATCGTTTGGGTGACCACGACGGCTTTTTTTACGCACTGCTGGAAAAATCGCGCTAACGCTGCAGCGAGAGCCCCATGGCGCATGCTCTGTGCCTGCGTCCTGGTGCTGCTGTTTTGCGCGGTGGCATTGCCCTCACGCGCCGATACGGTGGGGCCGGATATCAGCGCCATGCAGCTGAGCCGTACCGACGAAGGCCTGTTCCTCTCGGCCAGCATGCAGTTCGATTTGCCTTCACAGGTTGAAGATGCCCTGCGCCAGGGCATTCCCATGTATTTCACGGCAGAAGTGCAGGTCCAGCGCGAGCGCTGGTACTGGTCCGATCAGCAACTGGGCACAGCCACGCGCTACTACCGGCTCACGCACCAGCCACTTACAAAGCGCTGGCGTCTGCATATCTCCAACACGGCGTTTGCAAGTTCTGGCACCGGCCTGGCGCTGGGGCAATCCTATGACCAGCTGGATGAAGCGCTTGGCGCCATTCAGCGCATTTCGCGCTGGAAGATTCTGGAGCCAACCCAGCTGAGCGCGACTTCAGGGGTCTCCGTGCAACTGCGCTTCCGGGTGGACCTTTCCGCCTTGCCCAGACCGCTGCAGATTGGCGCACTGGGCCGTTCAGGGTGGAATCTGCAGCTGGCACGCACGCAGGTACTGGAGGCCGCGCCCTGATGCCGCATTTCTCCGAGTCGCCGGACCCCGCAGGTCAACTGGCCGCACGCTGGTCGCGTGCGACGCGCTGGGCCGTGGGAACAGGTGTGGTGCTGATGGTGGTGGTCGGCATCTTGCTGCTGTTCTTGCTGACCATGGCAACGAATAACCGGCTGGCGTACGAGCGCAATTACAACTGGCTGTTTGCCGCCAACGTGGTGGTGGCCGGGTTGCTGCTGCTGATTGTGCTGTGGGGTGGCTTGCGGCTGGCGCTGCGGCTCAGGCGTGGGCGCTTTGGCAGCAAGCTCCTGCTCAAGCTGGCAGGCATTTTTACCCTGGTAGGGCTGGTGCCAGGGCTGTTGATTTATGTGGTGTCCTACCAGTTTGTCTCCCGATCCATCGAAAGCTGGTTTGACGTCAAGGTCGAAGGCGCGCTGACGGCGGGTGTGAGCCTGGCCAGTTCTACGCTGGACACCGTAGCCAACGACATGGCCAACAATACGCGCACGGCAGGCCTGCAGCTCAGTCAGCTCTCCGATGCAGGCGCGGCGCTGATGCTGGAGCGCATTCGCGATCAGATTGGCGCCTCTGATGTGGTGCTGTGGAATGCCTCTGGCAAAGCCATTGCCAGCGCTGGTAAATCGCAGTTCAGCCTGGTACCCGAAAAGCCCAGCACGCAGATGATGCGCAGCCTGCGCGAGCAGGGTGGTCAGCGCGCTGTGTCCAGCATTGAAGGGCTGGATGATGCGGATGACATGCCTTCAGGCAATACCTTGATCAACGCCAAGGTAAGAACGCTGGCGCTGGTGCCCAGTTCCGCAGTGAACCTGCTGGAAGAAGCGCGTTATCTGCAGGCCACGATTGCACTGCCTGAAACCCTGGTGCGCAACGCCTTGGCTGTGCAAGAGGCCAACCGCGAATACCAGGAAAGAGCACTGGCGCGCGGTGGCTTGCAGCGCATGTATATCGGCACACTGACGCTGGCACTGTTTCTGGCCGTGTTTGGTGCGGTGGTACTGGCCATTGTGCTGGGCAACCAGCTGGCCAAGCCCTTGCTGCTGCTGGCACAAGGCATGCGCGATGTGGCGCGTGGTGACTTGCGCCCCAAGCCCGCACTGCAAAACCGCGATGAGATTGGTGGCCTGACGCGATCTTTCGCCGTCATGACCCAGCAGCTTGCAGATGCTCGCTCTGATGCCAATCGCAACCTGCTGCAACTGGATGCGGCGCGCAGCAATCTGCAAACCATTCTGGACAACCTCACCTCCGGCGTCATCGTGCTGGATCGCGATGGCCGCATTGTGCTGAGCAATCCAGGCGCCACGCGTATTTTGCGTGAGCCCATGGCCGTGTTTCAGGGCAAGCGCCTGCGCGATATTTCCGCGCTGCAGGACTTTGCCCGTGTGGTGCAGGAACAGTTCGAACTGTTCTTTGGTGACCCCGCAGCGCAGCAGGGGCGCGAGCGCTGGCAGCAGGTTTATGAACTCGATGGCGGTGATGGCGATGTGGTCCACAACACCACGAGTCTGGTGATGCGCGGTGCAGAGTTGCCTGATGAGCAGCGCCTGCTGGTGTTTGATGACATCTCTGAAATCGTTTCGGCCCAGCGTGCGCAGGCCTGGGGCGAAGTGGCCCGTCGCGTGGCTCACGAAATCAAGAATCCGCTGACACCGATTCAGCTCTCGGCCGAGCGCATGGCCATGAAGCTGACCGACAAGCTGCAGCCACCAGAACAGGCACTGCTGGCCAAGTCCGTCAAAACCATCGTGGATCAGGTTTCTGCCATGAAGCGTCTGGTGGACGAGTTCCGTGATTACGCCCGCCTGCCAGCTGCCAAGCTGCAGGCCATGGATTTGAATGCGCTGGTTGTCGAAGTTCTGCAGCTGTATGGCGAAGAAAATGCCACCGTGCGCGTAGAGGCCTCACTCGACGAAAATTGCCCCATGATCAAGGGTGATAGCCAGCAATTGCGGCAGGTCATCCACAATCTTTTGCAAAATGCCCAGGATGCGACAGAACAGAGAGCCTTGGAAACAGGGCAGACTCAGGGGATCGTCACTATCGAGACCCGTTGGGTTGATGCCGCGCAGCGAGTGCGCTTGAGCATCAGTGACAGTGGCACGGGTTTTGCTCCGAATATTCTGCAAAGAGCTTTCGAGCCCTATGTCACCACCAAGGCTCGAGGTACCGGATTGGGTTTGGCCGTCGTCAAGAAAATCGCGGATGAGCACGGCGCCAGAGTGGACCTGGGTAATCGAGAGGAAGACGGGGTAGTTCAAGGCGCGCGAGTGTCGCTATCATTCGTACCTAATGAAGGTGGTCAGGCGGGTTGATCCCTGCCGGGCACACAGTACAGCAACAGGCTTAAGACAACATGGCAAACATACTGGTGGTCGACGACGAACTGGGGATCCGGGATTTGTTGTCGGAAATCCTCAACGACGAAGGTCATAGTGTGGACTTGGCGGAGAACGCCACGCAGGCCCGGGTTGCCCGCGCAAGCAATACCTACGATCTGGTTCTGCTCGACATCTGGATGCCCGACACCGACGGTGTGACCCTGCTCAAGGAATGGGCCACAGCCGGTCAACTCAGCATGCCCGTCATCATGATGAGCGGTCATGCCACCATTGAAACAGCCGTAGAGGCAACCCGCATTGGTGCGCTGTCCTTCCTTGAGAAGCCCATCACCATGCAAAAGCTCCTCAAGGCCGTGGAGCAGGGCCTGGCGCGCAGCACTGACAAAAATGCAGCAGAAGCTGCCGCGGCCCCAAGTGCTGGCGCAGCCCCTTCTGCAAGTGCCAGCGTGACGGCACAGTCGGCAGAAGACAATATGCCCAGCTCACATCAGGGCTTCGATCTCGATCGTCCCCTGCGTGAGGCGCGCGATGGCTTTGAGAAAGCCTATTTCGAATTCCATCTGGCGCGTGAAGGCGGCTCCATGACCCGCGTGGCCGAGAAAACAGGGCTGGAGCGTACCCACCTCTACCGCAAGCTGCGTCAGTTGGGCGTAGATTTGGGCCGCAATCGGCGCGGATAATTTTCAAAAAATCGCAAGTTTCGATTTGGGGCTGAAAAGTGTGCCTATAATCGTGGCTTCAGTACTCAAGGGTGCTGAAGAAAAGGCCCGGTAGCTCAGTCGGTAGAGCAGAGGATTGAAAATCCTTGTGTCGGCGGTTCGATTCCGTCCCAGGCCACCAAATATAAAACCCTAGATTAGCAATGATCTGGGGTTTTTCTTTGCGTAAAGACGGTTCTTCGCTCGCCCAACTTACCTCGCAGCGCATCGCGGGTGAAATTGAAGATCGAAAATCTGCCTATAATCAGCGGCTCAGCAGATTTCAATGCTGAATTGCACAGGCCCGGTAGCTCAGTCGGTAGAGCAGAGGATTGAAAATCCTTGTGTCGGCGGTTCGATTCCGTCCCAGGCCACCAGACATCAAGCCCCAGATCAGCAATGGTCTGGGGCTTTTCTCATTGCCAATACGCTTTTGTTTTGATGCCAGGGGCAGGTCTTGAGCGGCCTCTGCCGTTAAGCTTGCAGGCTTCATGAGATAAGAACAGGCATGGGGGAGTGTGTGGCCGCAGATCAGCAATCAACTCAGAAGCAATCGTCCAGTCGCTGGCAGCCGGGTCTGATCGCCCTGCATGGCAACCAGACCGAGGCGCTGGCCGATACCGTGCTGGCATGGCTGGCGGCGCACCCGCTGGATGCGCTGGAGCCCGAGATCGTGCTGGTGCAAAGCAACGGCATGGCTGAGTGGTTCAAGATGCGCATGGCCGACACACTGGGCGTGTGCGCTGCGGCACAGGTGGAGTTACCAGCGCGTTTTGTCTGGCGCAGCTACCGGCAGATTCTGGGCAAGCACGAAGTGCCGCGCGAATCGCCGCTGGATAAAACACCCATGATCTGGCGGCTGATGCGCATTCTGCCGCTTTGTCTGGAAGAGCCTGCCTTCGCACCTATTGCTAATTTTCTGCGTCCCGGCGAGCCACAGCGCCTGCTGCAACTGGCCGAGAGGCTGGCCGACCTGTTTGACCAGTATCAGATCTACCGTGCTGACTGGCTGACCGCCTGGGAGGTAGGGCAAGACGTGCTGCGCACGCCAGGCAAGCCTGATGCGCCAGTGCCTGAAGGCCAGTTGTGGCAGCCCCAGTTGTGGCGCAAGGTGCTGGCTGAACTGAGTGAGGCAGAACGCGCCGCCACCCGCCCTGCCTTGCTGGCACGCATTCTGGGCGCGTTGCAAAGTGGCCAGCCGCCGGTCACGCCGCTGGCACGCCGTGTGGTCGTGTTTGGCATGAGTCAGATGCCGCTGTCGCTGATGCAGTTTTTGAGCGGCGTGGCCCAGCACAGCCAGGTGCTGATTGCCGTGCCCAACCCCTGTCGCTTCCACTGGGCCGATGCCATTGATGGGCGCGAGCTGCTGCGCCAGCAGCGCCGCCGCCATGCGGACAAGGGGGGCAAAGACCTGGCGCAGATCCCACTGGAAGCCATGCACGCCCACGCCCACCCGCTGCTCGCGGCCTGGGGGCGCCAGAGCCGCGACTATGTGCGCCAGCTGGACCAGTTCGATACGACCACCGATACCGCAGTGCAATGGAACTGGCCACGCGTGGATGTGTTTGAAGAGGACGATGCGCAGGATTTGGCCGCCGCCCCCTTGCTGCGGCAGGTGCAGCAGCGCATACGCGATCTGGTGCCGCTGGCCGAGCATCCGGCGCTGAGCATTGCCGCTGCCGATGACTCCATCGTCTTTCACAAAGCCCATGGTTTGGTGCGCGAGCTGGAGGTGCTGCACGACCAGTTGCTGCAATGGCTGGCTCAGCCCGCTGCACAGGGGCAGGCTGCGCTGGCACCGCGTGATGTGGTGGTCATGCTGCCCGCCATTGAAGAGGCAGCCCCCGCCATTCGCGCCGTGTTTGGTCAGTATGGTCGGCACGATGCACGCCATATTCCGTTTGATATTGCAGACGTGGGTGCACGTGCCAGCAGCCCGCTGGTGACGGCGCTGCAATGGCTGCTGAAGCTGCCGCAGCAGCGCTGCCGCCTGAGCGAGCTGTGCGATCTGCTGGACGTTCCTGCCGTGGCCGCACGCGTGGGGCTGGCGGCCGATGATCTGCCCCAGCTCACGCACTGGATGGCAGGTGCCGGCATACGCTGGGGCTTGAACCACGCGCAGCGTGCCCAGCTGGGGCTGCAAGCCTGTGGCGACCCCAACAGCGCCTGGTTTGGCCTGCAACGCATGTTGCTGGGTTATGCCCGCGGCACGGCGGTGGATGCAAGGGGCGCAGAAGCGGCACAGGCTTTTGCGGGCATTGAGCCATATGACGAAGTGGGCGGCCTCACGGCAGAGCTGGCAGGGAGTCTGGCCAGTCTGCTGGCACGCATGCTGCAGTGGTGGCAGTCGGCGGGTGCTGAGGCTTCGCCCGATGTCTGGGCACAGCGTTTTCGGGCGCTGCTTGATGATTTCTTTGTCGCCCAGACGGATGAAGATCAGGCGCTGGTATCTGCACTCGATACCGCCTTGATGAGCTGGCAGAACGCCTGCGAGCAAGCCGGTTTTGTGTCCGCTATTCCGCTGGAAGTGGCGCAGGAAGCATGGCTGCAGGCGCTGTCTGAACCCGCACTGAACCAGCGTTTTCGCGCGGGCGGCGTGACCTTTTGCACGTTGATGCCCATGCGTGCCATTCCGTTCGAGGTGGTCTGTTTGCTGGGCATGAACGATGGCGACTACCCGCGCCGTGCCACGCGGGTGGACTTTGACCTGATGGCCCAGCCCGGCCAGCAGCGCCCCGGCGACCGTGCGCGGCGTGATGATGATCGCCAGCTGATGCTGGATGCATTGCTGTCCGCCCGGCGCAGGCTCTACATCAACTGGGCGGGCCGCCATGTGCGCGACAACAGCGAGCAGCCCCCGTCAGTGCTGGTCTCGCAGCTGCGCGACTATCTGGCACAGGGCTGGAGTGGAGAGAATGGTGGCGACCTGCTGGCGCAGCGCAGCTGGCAGCACCCGCTGCAACCCTTCAGCCGCCGCTATTTTGAGCAAGCCTCTGGCCTGCGTACCTATGCCCGGGAGTGGCATGGGGCACACGAGGCATCGGCTGCACCGGCGTTGCCGCAGGTGGCCGAGTTCAAGCCCGATCCCGAAGTGCCGCTCACGCTGGCTCGTTTGACCGATTTTTTGCGAAACCCCGCCCGCAGCTTTTTGCGCAACCGTCTGCTGGTGCGCTTTGAGCAGGAGGACGAGGTGGTGGAAGACGATGAGCTGTTCACTGTCGATGGGCTGATGGCCTATGGCCTGGTGCAGCAACTGCAGCAAGGTGTGCGCACCCAGCTGGCGCAGGCCGGTGCGGCCATCGATGTGCAGGCGCAGGTGCAAGGCCAGGTACAGCGCCTGGCGCGTGCAGGGGTACTGCCGCTGGCGGGCCTGGGCTCGCGCGAGGCGCAGTTGCTGCAGGCGCAGACCACGCCTTCGCTACTGGCCTGGCAGCAGCAGATGCAGGAATGGCCGCATGCTGCACCGCGTCAGCGTCTGCTGCTTCAAAAAGATGACTTGAAGCTGGACGACTGGATGGATGGCCTGCGCGAACGCGATGACGAAATCACCGCAGGCGACGGTGCGCTGGCAGAAGGCTTTTCTCGCTGCTGGTTCGCGCTGGAGCCGCGCAGCCTGTGCAACAAGGATGGCGAGCTGCAGGCGTACAAGCTGCTGTCGGTGTATGTGCGCAGCCTGGCGCTGTCTGCTGCAGACAGCAAAACCTTGATGTGCGTGATTGCACGTGATGTGATCGTCTGGGTGGTGCCACTGGAGGTGGAAGACGCCCGCCAGCAGTTGCTGGCGCTGATGGACTTGTGGCTGCAGGGGCAGAACGCACCGCTGCCCATGCCCTTGCGCAGCGCGGTGGCGGCTGGCAACGACGACTTGCGTGCAGCGGCGCAAGCCTATGAGGGCGGCTATATGAGCACTGGCGAGAGCGAAGACCCCAGTTGGGCGCGTTGCTACCCGGACTGGGAGGCATTGACAGGCGACTTGCGTTTTGAGGCGCTGGCCAAACAGGTGTACGGCCCGCTGCACGACTGGCTGGATGCGCATGTGACCACCGACAAGGTGCCCGAGGTGGCATTCCAAGGAGAGCAGGCATGAGCACGCCCGCTGAAACAAAAGGCAGCCAGCCGCTGCAGCCATTGAATTTTCCGTTGTGGGGCTCGCGCCTGATCGAGGCCAGCGCAGGCACGGGAAAGACCTGGACGATTGCCGCGCTGTATCTGCGCCTGGTGCTGGGCCATGGTGCCGGGCACGGCTTCATCAAGCCGCTGATGCCGCCCGATATTCTGGTGATGACCTTCACCCGCGCCGCCACGCGCGAGCTGTCGGACCGCATCCGCGCCCGGCTGATCGAAGCCGTGCAATGCTTTCGCGGTGAAGCCGAGCCAGAACTGCATGACCAGTTTCTGCGTGATCTGCGCGACGCCTATGCACCGGGAGCGGAGCGTGACACTGCCGCCTGGCGTCTGGATATGGCCGCGCAATGCATGGACGATGCTGCCATTCACACCATCGATGCATGGTGCCAGCGCATGCTGCGCGAACATGCGTTTGACAGCGGCAATCTGTTTGACGAAACGCTGGAAGCCGATGAAAGCCAGCGCCAGACCGAAGCCGCGCAGGACTACTGGCGTCAGCAGTGCTACCCGCTTTCCGGCGAGGTGCTGGAGGAAGTGCTCAAGGTCTGGTCCAGCGTGCATGCGCTGGTCAAAGACATGCAGTCGCTGCTGCGTGAAGCCGTCCCGCAAAGTGACGGTGATCTTGCGCTAGGCGAGCTAGTCAGTAAGGCGCTGCAGCAGCAAAAAGACCAGCTTCAGAAGCTCAGTGCAGGCTGGGTGGAGAAAGCCCAGAAGCTCGAAGACTGGCTGGATGGCCAATTGGCCAACAACAAAAGCGCGTGGAACGGCACCAAGCTGCGGCCCGCTTTTTACAAGGGCTGGCTGCAGACCCTGCGCCAATGGGCTGCTGCGCCAGATCTGGATCTGGAAGCCGCCTTGAAAACCGGTGCCAAGCGCCTGATTCCCGCAGGGCTGGACGAGGCACGCAAGGGCGATGCACCGGTCGATCTGCCCGTCGAATCGCAAGAGCTGGCCGAGCTGCTGATGCAGCTGGCCGCCATGCCCAGCTTTGCCAGCCAGCTGCGCTTGCATGCTGCGGCCCATGTGCAGCAGCGCCTGCTGTGGATCAAGCGCCAGGCGGGCACTTTTGGTTTTGCTGACATGTTGCAGCGGCTGGATGTGGCTCTTGCAGGAGACAACGGCGCGGCGCTGCGTGCCAGCATTCTGGCCCAGTACCCGGTGGCACTGATTGACGAGTTTCAGGACACATCGCCGCTGCAGTACCGCTTGTTTGACCAGATTTACCGCACGGCCGACAACGGCGCGGAGAGCGCTCTGCTGCTGATTGGTGACCCCAAACAATCCATTTACGGCTTTCGCGGTGCGGACATTTACAGCTATCTGCAGGCCCGTGAAGCGACGGCTGGGCGGCACTATGTGCTGGACACCAATTTCCGCTCTACCTATGCGCTGGTCGATGCCGTCAACCAGTGGTTTGTACAGGCCGAAGAGCGTGCAGGCGAGGGCGCTTTCATGTTTCGCGCCGGGCACAGCAACCCGCTGCCGTTCGAGGCCGTCAAGGCCAATGGCCGCAGCGAGGTGCTGGTGCAAGCCGGTCAGGCCGTGCCCGCACTGACCATCGCCTGGGATGAGGGTGCAGATGAGCCCCGCGCACCGCTGAGCAATGACGACATCCGCCGCCGTGGGGCTGAGTTTTGTGCCAGCCAGATCGTGCAATGGCTGATGGATGAAAGCGCCGGCTTTGCCAAACAAGGCCAGCCGCTGCAGCGCATTCGCCCTGCTGATATTGCGGTGCTGGTGCGCACCGGCAAAGAGGCCAGCGCCGTGCGCCGTGCGCTGGCCAAGCGCTCGGTGGCATCGGTGTATTTGTCTGATCAGGATTCGGTGTTTGCCAGCAGCGAAGCGCAAGACCTGTTGCTGTGGCTACGCGCCGTGGCTGCGCCGCTCGATGGTCTGGCGGTGCGTGCAGGGCTTGCCACGCCGCTGATGGGCTTGTCGTTTGACGAGCTGGCCTGGCTGGCCAGCGATGACGAGGCTTTTGACGCACGCAGCGAACAGCTCAAGGAGCTGCATAGCGTGTGGTTGCGCCTGGGTGTGCTGGCCATGCTGCGCCAGACCTTGTACCGCTTTGATCTGCCTGCACGCTGGCTGGCCGACATCGGCGGCGAGCGGCGCCTGACCAACTATCTGCATCTGGCCGAGCTGCTGCAGGCCGCAGGTGCGCAGCTGGAGGGCGAGCAGGCGCTGATCCGCTGGCTGGCCACGCAGATCGAATCACCGGGTGCGACCGGTGATGCTCAGATCGTGCGGCTGGAATCGGACGCCGATCTGGTCAAGGTGGTTACCGTGCACAAAAGCAAGGGGCTGGAATATCCGGTGGTATGCCTGCCGTTCGGTGGCAGCTTCAGGCCGCTGGACAGCAAGGCCGCTTATCTCTCGCTGCCCGTGCAGGGTGACGATGGCCCGGCGCGCGAGTTGGTGCTGGACTACAGCACAGCGCAGCTGTTGCAGGCCGACAAGGAGCGATTGCGTGAAGACCTGCGCCTGCTGTATGTGGCGCTGACCCGCCCGCGCCATGCGCTGTGGATGGGCCTGGCGCCCATGAAACGCGGCAGCAGCAAAAATTGTGTCAATGAACAGGGGGCAGCCGGCTATCTGCTGGCGGGAGATGCTTCGCAATCCATAGCAAACTGGCGTGCCAGTATTGGTGGTTTGTGTGAGCGCTCTGCGCACATTCAGGTGCTGGATTTGCCGCCTGAGCTGCCACTGGTGCAGCGCTATGTGCCCGCGCAGGAGTTGCCAGCGCTGCAGGATGCACCGCTGTACACGGCTGAATTTGATCGCCGCTGGGGCATTGGCAGCTTCTCGTCGCTGACCCGCGCCATGGCCGCGCCCAGCTTGCCCGTGTTGGCGGTGGCCGCCATCAGCCCTGCGGAAGACGAACGTCAGATGCAGGTGGACGAAACGCCCGCGCTGGATCTGGATGCTGTGGCCGCATTGCCCATGGCTGCTGGTGCACGCAGCACGGCGGCCGTATGGCATCGCTTTATGCGCGGGCCGGTGGTGGGCAACTTCTTGCACGATCAGATGGAATGGCTGGCGGGCGAAGGCTTTGCGCTGGCGGCGCAGGACGACCCGGATGGTAGCGAGCCCATGGCTGCCCGCCTGCTGCGCCGCTGCGAGCGTGCAGGACGCAAAGACCAGGCGGCAGACGTGCTGCAGTGGCTGCGTGCCGTGGTGCACCTGCCGCTGCCACCCATCAAGGTATCGCTTGCACAGCTGGGCGAGCAAGATGCGCTGCTGGCCGAGATGGAGTTCTGGCTGCCCGCGCAGCGCCTGTCGGCCACGCGCATTGATGCGCTGTGCCGCAAGCACATCCTGCCCGGGCTGGCTCGTCCCACGCTACCCGAGCGCGAGCTGCACGGCATGTTGATGGGCTTTGCCGACCTAGTCTTCAGCCACGAAGGCCGCTACTGGGTGCTGGATTACAAGACCAACCACCTGGGGGTAGAAGCCGCAGCCTATACGCCCGACGCACTGGCCCGTGCCATGCTGGAGCACCGCTACGACGTGCAGGCTGCGCTTTATCTGCTGGCGCTGCACCGTTTGCTGAAAAGCCGTCTGGGCGACGCTTATGACCCGGCAGAGCAACTGGGCGGTGCGCTTTACTTTTTTATGCGCGGCATTGATGGCGAGGCGGCAGGCATGCATGTGCAGCCCGCGCCGCTGGCTTTGCTGCAGGCGCTGGATGCGCTGCTCAGCGACAGTGCCGAAACAAGCGAGGAGGTGCAGCCATGAAGGCCCGCCGCAAAGCCGATCTGCAAACACTGGACCTGTTTGCTGCCCCGGATACTGAGATGCAAGGTGGCGCCGCGCTGGTTTTGAGCACCCAGGATGTTCTGACTGCGCTGGAGCGCTTGGCCGACGCTGGTTTGCTGCGTCGGCTGGACAGCGCACTGGCCGCTTTTATCGCGCAGCAGGATGATGAAGCCGAGCCTGCCTTGTTGGTAGCCACCGCCGTGCTGGCCCAGATGGAAGGGCGCGGCCACAGCTGCCTGCCGCTGGCGGCCTTGCCTGCCAGTCCCAATGAAATTCTGGCCTGGCCTAAGGAAGCCATGCCAGTGCAGCTATCACTGTGGGAGCAGTTGCCCGTCACACTGGACGCTTGGTTGCAGGCCCTGCGCCGCAGCCCTGTGGTGCGCGTGGTTGGCGGTGACATTGGGTTGGCGCCTGATCTGGGGCAGCCGCTGGTGCTGCTCGATGGCGCGGCGCCCTTGCTCTATCTGCGCCGCTACTGGGACTATGAACGCAGCGTGGCCGCGCAGATGGCGCAGCGCACCACTATCGACGCTGTGCCGCTGGATGAGGCGCTGGTCAAGCGCTGGCTGGATCGCTTGTTCAGCACATCAGCCACTCAGCCCGACTGGCAAAAGCTGGCCTGCGCACTGGCGCTGCGTGGGCGGCTGTCTGTCATCACCGGCGGGCCGGGTACGGGCAAAACCTATACCGCCGCCCGCCTGCTGGCCTTGCTGTTTGCCACGGCACCCGATGCCTCCCAGCTGCGCGTGGCCCTGGCCGCGCCTACGGGTAAGGCGGCAGCGCGGCTCAAACAGTCCATTGATTTTTCGCTGCTCGAACTGACTGAGGCCGTGCAGCCAGAGCTGGATCTGGCATCGCTGGTGCAGCGCATGGGCGGGGCACGTACTTTGCATTCGCTGCTGGGTGCCAGGCCCGATACGCGGCGCTTCGCTCACCACGCGGGCAATCTGCTGGATGTGGACGTGCTCATCGTCGATGAAGCCTCCATGATCCACCTGGAGATGATGAGCGCCCTGCTGCAGGCTCTGCCGCCCACGGCACGTTTGATTTTGCTGGGCGACAAGGACCAACTGGCCTCGGTTGAAGCTGGTGCCGTGCTGGGCGATCTCTGCCGCGATGCGCAGCAGGGCAACTATGCCGCCGACACCCTGGCCTATGCCCAGCGCGTGGCCGGCCAGCAATTGCCCGCGCAGTTCATGGCCAAAGGACCGGTGTTGCCGCTGGCCCAGCACACCGTCATGCTGCGCGAAAGCCGCCGCTTTGGTGGCCCTATCGGCCAGCTGGCACTGGCGGTGAATGCGGGCGATGCGCCGGGTGCCATGGACTTGCTGCGGGTGCAAACGCAAAGTGGCATGAACGCCGAACTCTGGGCGCGTGAAGGCGGTGATGTAGATGCCCTGGTGCGCAGTGCCGTGCAAGGCCGTGGCAGCGCTGCCAGTTATGCGGCTTATGCCCAGGTGCTGGCGCAGGGCGTCAACACGCGTTTTGAGAGCAATGAAGCGCACCGGGAGTGGGCGGCTGAAGTGCTCAAGGCTTTTGACCGCTACCGCCTGCTGTGTGCCGTGCGTGAAGGTGCATGGGGCGTCAGCGGCCTGAACCGCGCCGTCGAAGCCGCACTGCACGCGCGTGGCGCGATTCGCAAAGATGGTGAATGGTATGCAGGCCGCCCCGTCATGGTCACGCGCAACGATGCGCAGCTGGGCGTGTTCAATGGCGACATCGGCATGGCTCTGCCCAGCTTTGCCGACCCCAGGCGATTGCGCACCTACTTCATGCAAGGCGAAAAACTGCACGCCGTCAGCACCGCACGTCTGGCCCATGTGGAAACTGCATTTGCCATGACGGTGCACAAAAGCCAGGGTTCGGAGTTTGAACACACCGCCCTGGTGCTGGCAGCCCAGGGCGGCAGCGTGCTCAGCCGGGAGCTGGTCTACACCGGCATCACGCGAGCGCGGATGGCGTTTTCGCTGTGGTCTGAGGTGCCGGGCTTGCTGGTGTCGGCGATGGGGAGTCCTACGCAGCGCAGCAGTGGGTTGCTGCGGTTTTTTGAGGCGGAGTAGCTCTCGGTTGTTTGGGCCCCAAGAAAAGATAGAAATAAAAATGACGATTGATAAACGGTTTGTGCTTCACACCGAAACGGGGCAAGTTCTCTATCCCTATCAGAAGCACCAGAAAAGTACGGGGCGCTTCGGGTTCGCATTGACCCATGCGGGAAATCAGGATCGTCGGGGAGGCGGCGATTACACCCAGGATATTGAGGAAGTTATTCGACGCGTAGTGCTGGAGGGGTGGGGCGTGCGTGCACGAGCGGAGGTGGGCGAAAAGCGCGATGGCTCATTCAAGCTGGGTGCAAGAGCCATCGTTGGGTATGACGTTGCTCCTGAGTTTCGTCATTTGGTTGCATCTGCAGCCATGCAGCCACGTGATTTGACTCCGGCTTATGAAGAGCGCAGAGCAGAACAGGCATGGGATCAGGTTGAGCATTTGACGACTGAGGATTTTCAGGAGGCTCTTGTCGAACTGGATGAGGAAATTGACCACAGCTTATATGCGCTGCTTCTTGGACTGGCGACAGCACCTGAGCAAACCCTGTCCATGCAAAAGATCGCAGAGTTCGGGGGCTACGGCGATTACCGAGCAGCTAATTTGCACTTGGGACGCCTGGGGCGTTTGTTTGCGAATTACTTCGCTATCGAAGGGCTGGGCAATCAGACGCAGGTGCTGGCTCATGGTGGCGTAGGTACTGACGTGCACGGACATTGGCAGTGGACATTGAGAAAGCCGTTGTATGAGGCCTTGAAGAAAGGAAACTTTCTGGATTCTGTCGCAGATCTTGCAGTTACTGAGGCCGATGAAATCGATGCACAGTTGCCGGCAACGCAGCGTCGAGCGCTGATAAATGCTCGCGTAGGGCAGGGTGGTTATCGGCAGCGAATGCTGCGCATTTGGGGCAAGCGTTGTGCAATCACTGGCTGCGATATCGAGTGCGTGCTCGTTGCCTCACACGCCAAGCCATGGCGGGACAGCAGCAATGCTGAGCGTTTAGACCCGTATAACGGTTTGCTGTTGGCAGCCTCCATTGATCGGCTTTTTGACCAGGGACTCATTGCTTTTGATGAGAGGGGATTGGTGCTTTTCTCTGCTGCATTGGGTACTTCAAATTTGGCGTCAATAGGATTGGATTCAACGGCGCAGCTGAGGCAGGTTCATGCGCGTCACAAGCCATATTTGCAGGCCCATCGAGTTCGTCACGGATTTGAGTGAATGAGCTTTGCAAGATAGTCATGCTTGTCGTCTCATTTTGAGTGCGGGGGCCGGGATTTCGCCCCGGCGGGCGACCTACTTTCTTGCTGGTGCAAGAAAGTAGGCAAAGAACACCGGCCCCGATGCCCACGTCCCTACGGCTTCGCCTGCGGGCAACCTGCGCCGTCAAGCTCTTGGGGCTGTGCGGCAAAACTCACTGCGCGCCTTTGGCGCTTCGTTCAAACAGTTGCCGCAAATTTGATGACGAGGCAGTTGCACTCTGCGGTGCAACTGCCAGCCCCAAGAACTTACCGTCGCAGGCGTGGTCACAAGGGGCAATACCGGGATAGCTTCTTCGTGTTTTGATAGCTGCTACCGTAATCTGGATAAGCGCTAGAAGCCAATTTCGTCATATATCTTGCAGGCCGCCCGTACCCGCTCCCACCCGTGTGGATGCGCCTGCGGCTCGCGGTTCAGGCTGCGGGCAACGCTGCCGCAGGACAGCGTTGTTTCGTGAACTGACTTGCGGCAACTGTTTGAACGGAGCGCCTCGGCGCGCAGTGAGTTTTGCCGCACTGCAGACTGAATGGCGTGACGCAGGTTTGCCCGTAGCGAAGTGAAACGCAGCGTAGGGACGCAGAAAGTCGGGTCGCCTTTTCTTTGGGTACTTGTCTTTTGGCGAAGCAAAAGAAAGTACCTCGGCTGGCGGGCCGAGACCCGCCCTCTGGCCAGAGATGGCAAAGCAGCCCTCGCGAAGATCAGTGCTTGATCTTCACCATCTGAATCGCATCAAACGGACACCGCACCGCACACAAAGCACATCCCGTACACCCCGGCGCATCATGCAAGGTAGATCGCTTGGGTCCAAACCCCGTGGCACTTTGCACCTGCAGCGACAACACATGCGGCGGGCACACGCCTATGCACCAGCCGCAGCCGGTGCAGCGATCTGGATCGATCTCAGGTAGTGCTTTGCGCGGGCCGTCCATGGGTGTCAGTGCTCGTACACCGCTTCCCAATTAGCAAACCCTTTGACCTCAATCGGGTTGCCACTCGGGTCGTAGAAGAACATGGTCCATTGCTCGCCGCTCTCGCCTTCAAAGCGCACTTGCGGCTCCAGCACGAATGGGGTGTTGGCGGCTTTCAGGCGTTCGGCCAGGGCCATCCAGTCGGGCTTGAGCAGGATCACGCCCAGGTGGGGCATGGGCACCATGTGGTTGCCGACTTTGCCGGTGTTGGCTACGGCAAAGGGCTGGCCCAGGTGCAGAGAGATCTGGTGGCCGAAGAAGTCGAAATCGACCCAGGTGTCGGTGCTGCGGCCTTCGCGGCAGCCGAGGATGCCGCCGTAGAAACGGCGGGCTTCGTCAAGGTCGGTGACGTGATAGGCGAGGTGAAACAGGCTTTGCATAGTGCCCGCAAGCGTAGCACCGCCGCGGGCGGTGCAAGATCAGCGGGCGGCCTTGGCTTTCATGTGTTCCATCAGCTCGATGGTGTTGGTCTTGCGGTCGGTGTTGACCTTCTGCACCGAGGGGCGCTCGCTCATGCGGGCCAGGTAGTCGCGCACAGGCAGGTCGGCCAGCAGGTCGGTGCCGCCCATGATTTTGCTGGCGCTGCTGACAAGTGGCAGGTGAACGATGGCGCTGCAGTCGGCCATGCTGAACTGATCGCCTCCGATGAAGGGCGTGTCAAAGCGGGCAATTTTCGCAAAGGCGGCAATGTTCTTTTTCAGCTGTTCCAGCGTTTTGTCGCGGGTGGCGTCGCTGACTTTACCGCCGAAGAACGCCTGCGGGTAGAGGTTGCGAGCCACAAGTTCCAGGTGCAGGTTCAGGTAAACGCACAGCTCGCGCACCTTGGCGGCGGCAAAGGGGTCGCTGGGCAGCAGCGGGGTGGTGGGCGACAGCGTGTCCACATACTCGATGATGGCGTCGGATTCGCTGATGGCGCCGTGCCTGGTGCGCAGATAGGGCACTTTGCCCAGCGGCGATTCATCGGGGTTGGTTTCGCCCAGCCAGGCCAGTTCTTCCTCGAAGGGAATTTGCTTTTCCATCAGGGCCAGCTTGACCTTGTTGTAGTAGTTACTGGCCGAGAATCCGCACAGAGTCAGCATGCATGTCTCCTTGGTGATTGATGCCGGTTGGCCCGTCTATCGTAGACGCAAGCGCGCCATGCCCTGCGTCGCCAACCGGATAGCGGTGTGGCTTCTACAATGGACCATGCTTTGGCGCGCGCCCCCACATCGCTCCACACCGGCACGCTGGCTGCTGGTGGCATGGCTGTGCGTGCTGCTGACCAGCGTGGTTGCACCGTTTGCCAAGGCCCAGCCGCCTGCAGGCTGGGAGCCGGTTTGCAGCGCCACCAGGTCTGCCCTGTGGGTGCCCAGCCCGGCTGCGGTTGATGAAGCTGCTCCGCAGGGCCACGGCCTGGACTGCGCCCTGTGCCTGCCCATGCTGGCGCCGCCACCGGCGCAACTGGTGGATGGAGGGCAGGGCGCGCCGATGCCGGTTCTGGCCCAGCGCGGGCAGGGCGTGCAGCATGTCTTTGCCTCTACCTTGCCGCCTGCGCGTGCACCGCCATTTCAGCTACTTTAAAAATCATAGCTGCAAGCGCTTTTGTATCAAAGGCTTGCGATGAATTTGACTGCTGATGGCAGTCTGCAAAGTTGTTGAGAATGGAGAAATTTCATGAATATGCGTCGTACCGCCGTGATGGCTCTGGGTTCCCTGTTGATTTCTGGCATGGCCTGGGCCCATGCGGATGCCGCCCATGTGAAGGTGGACAACGCCTGGGCCCGCGCCAGCGTGCCGGGTCAGCAGGCATCGGGGGCGTTCATGCGCCTGACAGCCGAAGAGCCGCTCAAGCTCGTTGCCGTGGAAACCACCGCCGCTGGCGTGGCCGAGGTGCACGAGATGAAGATGGAAGGCGATGTGATGCGCATGCGTGCCATTGAGTCGCTGGATTTGCCCAAGGGCGTGGCGGTGGAACTCAAGCCCGGTGGCTATCACCTGATGCTGCAACAGCTTAAAGGCCCGCTGGTCAAAGACACGCAAGTGCCCATCACCCTGGTCTTCAAGGATGCCAAGGGCGAACAGTCTCGCCTGAGCCTGCAGGTGCCGGTGCGCATGAGCGCGCCGGGCGCTGCTGCGGGCAATGCGCATGAAGGCCATGGCGCCATGAACCACGGCGCTCACATGCACTGATGGGCGCCTGAGTCTGCTCATCGCCCCGTAAATGCACAGCTAGCGCACACCCACAATGCGCAGGCTGCTCCTTTGTTTGCAGCAAATGCAGCAAGTGAAGTAAGCTCGGTTCCGTGCCTGTTGAAACAGGCGCGGAATCTGGTTCCCATCCCTGCAGCGGAGAGCACTATGAGCGGCGACACATCGGCATTCGGTTTCGGAAAGTTCATTCCGGGTTTTGAATTTCTGCAGGGGCTGGCGCAAGGCGCTGGCACTGCGGCAAACCCTCTGGGCCGTGTGCCCCAGTGGGTGGCTCCCACGGTCAGCGTGGAAGAGGTGGACAAGCGCATTGCCGAGCTGAAGGCCGTGCAGTTCTGGCTGGAGCAAAACGGCCGCGCACTGGCCGCCACCATTCAGGCGCTGGAAGTGCAGCGCATGACACTGTCCACCCTGCAGGGCATGAACGTCAGCATGAGCGAGCTGGCCAAGAATTTCGCATTTCCCGGCGCGGGATCTGCAACGGCGGCCACAGCGGCCTCGGCTTTTTCGGGGGCGGCTCAAGCCAGTCCATCCGGCCATGCAGGCTGGCCCATGGGTGCTGATGCGGGCTGGCCTGCATCCGCCCCTGAGAGTGCTGCTGCGCCTGCGGAACCTGCCGCAGCGCCAGAGCCTCAGGCCAAGGAATCTGCCGAGCCTGAAACCACGGCTTCCGCCGCTGCGGATGCAGCTGCCAGCGCCCAGCAGCAGACGCAGGCCGCATTGGGCCAGGCCATGCAATGGTGGGGTGCACTGACCCAGCAGTTCCAGCAGATTGCCGCCAAAGCCATGGCAGAACCCGTGCCTGCTGAAACCATGGCTGCCGCCCAGCGTGCGACCGAAACTGCCAGCAGTTTTGCCAAATCCGCCATGGACAAGGTCATGGCACAGGCCAGTGCCTTCAAGCCTGCGGGCGGCGCAGAGCCTGCAGCCCCCAAAACAGCCAAGACCAAAGCCGCACCGGCTGCTGATGCGCCCAAGCCCGCCGCTAAAAAGGCGGCGGCCAGAAAGCCTGCCGCCAAGGCTGCGAGCAAATCTGCATCAGCACCCGCAGCCCGCAAGCGCACTGCAGCGGCGCGAAAGAGCTAAGGAAAGAGCTAAGGAATCAGGCCGTGGGCGCAGGCAGCGCCCGTACCGATCAGGGCAGGAGAGCGTATGTCGTTGTTTCCCGTCGGACATGCCAGCCACGAGGACTGGCACCATGCGGTAGAGCAGGTCGTGCTGCAGCTGCGCGGGCAGATGCTGCGCCAGCCGCAGCTCCAGCATCGGCTGGGAATGGTGTATTTGTCGCAAAGCCTGGCGCGCCATGCGCAGGAGCTGCTGGCGCTGCTGGCCCGCTCGCTGCCACAGGTAACAGACTGGGTAGGCAGCTCCGGCCACACCGTGCTGGCCATGGAGCATGAGTATTCCGAGTCCTATGCGCTGTCCGTAATGCTGCTGGATATTCCTGCGGCGCACTACCGCGTCTATTCCGGCGTGGCGCCGCTGGCGTTCAGTGGTGCAGAAGCGGGGTTTGATGCGCATTCGGCGCTGGTGCACTCCAGCATCGACCAGCCCGATCTGGCCGAGCTGCTGCTGGAGCTGTCAGAGCGCACCAGTTCGGGCAATCTGTTTGGAGCCCTTAGCGATGAGCAGGGCGCGCAGATTGCCTGCCGTGCCGAAGACATGCCACAGCTGCGCAGTGGCGCGGCAGTGGGCGTCTTTCACGCAGGCTTTTCGGGTGTGGCTTTTGATAGTGATGTGGCCTGTATTTCACGGCTGGCGCAAGGCTGCTCGCCACTGGGTGTGGGCATGGAAATCACCGAGGCCAAAGGCGCCGTGCTGCTGGAGGTAGAGGGCGAACCGGCCCTGCCGCGGCTGCTGCAAATGCTGGATGTGCAATCTAGCGCCAGCGACGGTGGCGGCTGGCAGGCCGCGATATCGCAGCTGCGCAAGACGCAGGCCGCCATTGCGCCGCTGGGCCGGGGCCTTGAGCGCGGCATGCTGACCGATGAAGCGCAGGTGCTGCACATCGTGGGCCTGGACCCCGTGCGGCAAGGGGTGGCACTTTCGTCACCTGTTGAGACAGAACACACGGTGATCTTCTGCCAGCGCGATACCAGCGAAGCACGCCATGAACTCATGCAAATGGGCGCTGCGCTGAAAGACGCGCTGCAGCCAGACTTTGCTGATGTGAGAGACGACGACGGCATGCCGCCCGAGGCCTCCGAAACCGCAGTCACCCAGCATATTCGCGGCGCCATTTATGTCAGCAGCAAAGGCCGGGGCAGTGAGTTGTTTGGCAGTGCCGATGCCGAACTCAAACTGTTGCGCCACGCACTAGGCCCCGTGCCGCTGATAGGCATTGTTGCCGATGCCCAGCTGATGGATGCGCGCGTGCATCAACTGGCTGGAGTGCTGACCGTGTTTACCGGAAAGTGACGCAAATTTGATAGCTGCTAGCGCATGTATTCAAAGGGATTTATGGGTAAAAACTACAAGACCATTAAATGACAAGCGCAGCCAGCTATCAAAAAGAAAGCGCCAGCTAAAAAACTGGCGCAATCCAACAAAGAGACAGCAAGCAAGGGCCGTCCCGCAGCGAGGCTGTCGTCCCCCTCCGCGAAGCAGAGAGGGGGAAGGCGCAAAGCGCCTCAGGGGGTGTAAATCTCAATCCCCAGGTTCAGCATCAAGCGATTAGCCCACCCAAACAACGCTGCCGAGTGCAGCATGTCCAGAATTTCCAGATCGCTCAGACCCGCATCGCGCAGCGGCTGCAGGTGTTGCTTGCCAAAACTGCCGGGCGCACGGGTCAGCACCAGCGATGCCTGAATGATGGCGCGTTCGCGGGCATTGGTGCCGGCGGTGTCGGGGTCGTCAAACATCTGGGCCATCACATCGTTGCGCTTGGCCAGTTGCTCAAAACGCTGGGCGTGCACCGAGGCGCAGTACACGCAGCCGTTGGAGCGCGACACCGCCGTGGCAGCAACCTCGCGCTCGGCACGCGACAGGCCGCCCGGTGCGTACATGATGGCGTTGAAGGCCTGAGATCGCTCCAACAGTACCTGGGGCTGGCGGGCCAGCACCAGGTAAAAGTCCATGGTCTTGGCCTTGGGGTGGCTGACTTCCAGCACATGCTGCTGCTCGGGCGTGGCGGTCTCGGGGTTGAGCACTTCCAGCCAGGCCTTCCAGCCGAGGGTTTCGCTGGTAAAGCCATTGCGGCGTAGCGGCTCACCGGGAGCGGGCAGATTGGCCGGGTGCACAAAGGGCGCGGCCGCTACAGGCTCCGCCGCCGGTGCTTCGGCCACGCCACCCAGGTCGTTCATGGCCTGCACGCCGACCAGCAGACGGGCCTGATAGGCCACAAAGCCAATCAACTGGGCCAGCAAAACCGTGTCGTTCAGCGACAGACCAGCCGCGGGAATGGCCAGCAGCGCAGCCTGATCGCTTTCGGCGGGGTTCAGTGCCAGTGTGCGCACAAAGTGCAGCATGGCATCCATGCGCGCATTGCCGGTCTGTGCGCCGGGCTGGTTGAGGAGGGTGCGCAGCTCAGGTGTGAGGGCGGCGGTATCCAGCGCCAGCGCACGGGCACGGTACACGGCCTGCAGCACGTTCACACCGCTGACACGGGCCTGTTCGCTGGCCAGCACCAGGCGCTCGGCCTGGGTCAGATCGGTTGCGAGTGTGTCGCCCAGCAGCAGGTCTTCGCAGGCCTGCGTTGCCACGGCTACTTTTTCGCGCTCGTGGCGGGTGGTGAAGGTGGGGTTACCTTGATCAAGGCCAGCCAGGCGGTCAATGGTGTCTGCGATGGTGTCGGTCATGTGCGGTCTCTTTATTGTTGGAGTTGTTGAATGCGCGAGGCGCTGTCGGCGGCGGTCCATTCGCTGCCGTCCAGCTCCGGCTCGGCATAGGCTTGCAGTTTGGCAAAGTGCTGCTCGATATCGTCGCGATAGAACAGCGAAGCGATGCCCTGAGCCAGCTTGCGTGCACCATCGCTGATGGCGGGAATATCGCCCGACACCGTGCCGTGCGAGAGTGCTGCGGGGTAGCAGAAGCAGTGGATATGGTCCAGGCCGGGCAATTCGCCGGGCACTTTTTCCTGAAACTCAAACAGCGGGCCCAGGTCGGGCGAGGCGCTCAGTTCTGCATCTTCGTCACCGGCCTCGGG
Source organism: Comamonas fluminis (assembly GCF_019186805.1). NCBI lineage: Bacteria > Pseudomonadati > Pseudomonadota > Betaproteobacteria > Burkholderiales > Comamonadaceae > Comamonas > Comamonas fluminis. The sequence goes on from NZ_CP066783.1 coordinate 353,442, forward strand.
CGTGAAGCGGTTGTTCCACAGCTTCACATGCGGGGCGATGTCGGCAAACTCGGGGCGCAGGCTCCAGTCAATGGCAAAGCCGGTGGAGATGATGAGAAAGTCCAGCACAAACACACCGGCCGTGGTCTGCACATGCAGCTTGTCGCCCACGACGGTGGCGCTTTGCACGGCGCAGCCCAGGTTGAAAAAAGCATTGTCATGGCGCGAAACGCGCAGCGTGCTGCCGTGGGGTGGAGGCACTTGCTGGGCGTTGATGTAGTGGCGAATGCGCCATTTCCATTCGTCGGGCAGCAAGTACTGGCCGTGGGTCAGGCCGGGCACGCCAGAGCCCTTGGATTTGTTGATCTGTGGCAGCTGTTTGCGGCGAATCAGCAGGTCCACACTGGCCGCACCGCTCTCCAGCGCGGTGGCGGCGCTGTCCATGGCCGACGCACCAGCGCCCACCACCCCCAGATGCTTGCCTGCCAGCGTGGCGTAGTCCAGCTCGTCCGACGAGTGCGCCCAGAACTTTTTATCCACACCTTGCATAAAGGCGGGAATCGTTGCGCCGCCCAGACCATCACGGCCCGTGGCCAGCACCAGGCGGCGGGTTTGCCAGGTGGCGATGACGTTGTTGGCCTTCACATCCACTTCCACCACGCCATCGGCCTGCGGGCGCACGGCCACCACTTCATGGCTGTTGCGCACATCAGCGGCAGTGACGCGGCGGTACCAGCGCAGATAGTCCATCCACTGCAAGCGGGGGATTTTGTCCAGCGTGGTCCAGGTTTCGATACCGAACTGGGCAATAAACCAGGCGCGGAAAGACAGCGAAGGAATGCCCATGGCCGGGCCGGTCAGCTCCTTGGGCGAGCGCAGCGTTTCCATGCGTGCCGTGGTGGCCCAGGGGCCTTCAAAATCCAGCGGCGACTGGTCCAGCAGCACGGGCTTGATGCCCACTTGCTGCAGCGCCACATTCAGCGCCAGACCGGCCTGACCCGCGCCAATGACGATCACGTCATGCACAGGCTGACCGTTGCGGGAGGTGGGCGTAATCCAGGCCTTGGCAGGCCAGCCCAGCGTGAGCAAATCGTCGCGCAGGCGCTCTTGCAGCGCTGCCAGCCCGGGAGCTGTGGTGGCTGCGGCGGCCGTAGAAGTTGAAATTGACATAGCTAAAACCCAAAAAACCAAAAGCGCCTGCGGCTTGGCGCAGCAGGCGCATCCAACGAATACCAAGAACTTAACACCGAAACAAGCTACGCCCGAAACTGGCTCGGCTCAAAACTGTCGTGGCCCAAGTCAGTGACGCCAAGCAAGAGCCGCCTCGCGGCGATGGCGTCGTTCCCCTTCCATAGCGCGAAGCGCGTAGAGAAAGGGGGAAGGCGCAAAGCGCCTCAGGGGGTTAGTCAATACTAATCCTAGCGTCCTTGACCACCTTCGCCCACTTGATACGGTCGTTGTGCACCGTCTTCTTGAACTGCTCAGGGGTCTCTTCGCGGATGGTGTTGCCCTGCGAGACAAAGCGCTCGCGCACCTCGGGCTGGTTCAGCACTTCGTTGACGGCGTGGTTGAGCTTCTTGACGATCACCGGGTCTGTGCCCTTGGGGGCGAAGATGCCAAACCAGATGGAGCTGTTAAAGCCCTTGGTGCCGGGCAGGCCGCTGGAGGCAATGGTGGGCACTTCCTTGACGGCTTCCACGGGCTTGGCGGTGGTCACACCCAGCAGGCGCACCTTGCCCGCCTTGTAGTGGCTCAGCACGGTCTGCACCTGGTTCATGATGCAGCAGGTCTCGCCGCGCAGCACCGAGGTAATGGCTTCGGGGCCGCCCTTGTAGGGCACGTGCACCATGTCCAGACCCAGGCGCGAGTTGAACTCGGCAAACGCCATGTGCGTGCCTGCACCATTGCCGGTGGAGGCGTAGTTGTACTTGCCGGGGTGGGCCTTGACCTCGTCCACGAACTCCTTGAGGTTTTTGACGTTAATGACGTTGGGGTTGATGGTCAGCACATTGGCCACATCCACCAGCGGTGCCACGGGCACAAAGTCAGTCTCGACGTCAAAAGGCAGCTTTTTGTACAGGGCGGCGTTGCTGCCGTGGGTGGCGGCGGTGCCGAAGTAAATCGTGTAGCCATCGGGCTTGGCGCGGGCCACGAACTCGCTGCCGATATTGCCGGCAGCGCCGGTCTTGTAGTCAATGATGATGGGCTGGCCCAGGATCTTGCCCAGCGGCTCCTGCGCCACGCGGCCAATCACGTCCACGCCCGAGCCTGCGTTGAAGCCCATGATCATGGTGATGGGCTGGTGCGGATAGCTGGCCGCGCCAGAGTCGGCGGCATGGCTGGCAACGGGCAGGAAAGCAGCAGCTGCCGCTGTGGCAGCAAGACCGGAAAGAAAACGGGGCAGCAAACGCATGGTGGGACTTGTCCAGATGAACCTTGAATGTTGGCAATTGTGTCCGTAATTTCATACCTTGCTTCTATATGCTTATGCAGCATAAAGACTGTAGGGTTAAGAACTGGTTTCCCGGCAGACCTCTGAAAACTGGAATGAAAAACAGCCTGCACTCATGACAAGTGCAGGCCGAAATCCGCTGGAAAGTGATGACTCGGAGGGACCAGCGGAGGGAGCGATCAACGCTGTGAATTAACGGCGGTGCGGGTTGTTGGGGTTGCGGTCATGGCGGTTGGGCACTCCATCGCCATCACGATCCCAGCGGCTGGCGCGGTAGTCCCAGCGGTTGCCATGCTGGCTCCAGACGGGCTGGCGGTACACATAGCCGGGGCGGCTTTGCACCCAGTGGCCTGCTCGCCACACATGGCGGTGGCCGCGTGGCTCCCAGTAGCCCGGTGCCCAGAAATAGCCACGGCGGGGGGCGGGCACAGCTTCATAGCGGGCGGGAGGAGGGGCGCCGAACTGCACATTCACATAAGCGCCCTGGCTGGCGCTGGGGCCGTGGTTGCCATAGGCGTGGGCTGGTGCGGCAAAACCGATCAATGCCAGTGCGCTGGCAGCCAGAGCAGATTGAACAGTGGAGCGGATTGTCAGCATGAGAGCCTCCTTGACTTGAGTGAGTGGGCTGCCTGTGCGTTCTCAGGCATCCCTTGGGCTCTATGTTCATGCGCTTGCGTCAAGCAGCCATTGCCGCTGTGCGAAGTCTTGCAATCTTGTGTGTCTGCTTGGTGAAGTTTGTATGAAATCAGCAGGAGGTCAAGGAATATAGACGGGGTGATGCTATCGATACAGAAGCGTTCGCTTAGCGGCGCAAAGACGCAAATGCGGGCAGCTCCCATTTGCGCATGCCCAGCACCAGGGTGTAGCCCTCCAGCTTGTTCTGGCCCAGGCGCTGGTCCTGCTGGTGCTGCTGAGAGAAGTCCTGGCCTATGCGCTGAATGCGCTCCACAAAATTGGGTGCCAGATGCGGCGCGATGGAGCCGTGCACCAGCAGCATGGTTTCGTCCTCATCGGAAAACTGGCCGCCAAAGTAGTCCAGTACGGCGTTTTCGCGGAAGAAATCCATCACCGGACCATTGGGCTGCCAGCGGAAAGTCTTGGCCAGGCGCAGCTTGTAGCGGTTGCCGGGGCGCAGCTCGATGATGCCGATACGGTCCAGCTGGGCCAGGTAGCCAATGCCCTCGGGCTCGCTGATGCGGTATGTGGCAACAATCTGCTCCAGCGTCCACTGGCTGAGCACGCAGATGGCTGTCAGCAGCAGCTTGCGGTCGGCCACCACGGCAATTTCCTGCTCGCGGCTGATTTGCTGCAGCAGAGGGCGGCTGTCGGCCACGCTGCGCGCCAGATCGGCAAAGTCCAGATGCAGGGCGCGGCAGATCTCGTCGATGCGTGACAGCGGCATATCGCCCTTGGCCAGCATGCGCTTGACGCTGGATTCCGCCATGTCGATCGCCTCGGCCAGATCGGCATAGGTCATCTGCGCGGCCTTGAGTTCTTTCTTGATGGCGGTGACGAGGTCTGCGGTCGTGCTCATGGTATCGGTCTGTAGTACTGCCGGTGCAGCGATGTAGTGCAAGTGTAGAAGATCGATGCTGCAGCGGTATTGAATTTCCATACTGCGCGGCAATGACACAAGGAGCCGCGCCATGCGCCTGCACACATCACCCCTGACCACTGTGGAAACGGCCACATCCCGCCGCTACGGCACGCTGGAACAGCACTTTGCGCTGTTCGGCGGCATGGCGTTCTTGCTGACGCTGGCGCTGGTGCTGCCCGGCATGGCCCAGCCCGCGCACTATCACGCGTTTGCCGACCAGCGCGGCTGGGGCGCCTTGCCCCATGCGGCTGATGTGCTGAGCAATCTGGGCTTTGTGATTGCCGGACTTGCCGGTCTGGTGGTGCTGTGGCGTGCAGACCGCTACCGGCTTTGCGCAACGGCCCGGGCCCTGTGCGCGCTGTTTTTTGCGGGCCTGCTGTGCTCGGGTGCGGGATCGACCTTCTATCACTGGGCGCCGCAGGATGCGGGGCTGGTCTGGGACAGACTGGGCATGAGCGTGGCGTTTGCCGGTCTGCTGGGGCTGGCGGTGCAAACGCGCATTGACGACATCAGCGCCCGCATTACAACGGCCGTGGTGCTGCTGGCTGCGCCCATCAGCGTATGGGTGTGGTCGCAGACCAGCAATGTGCTGCCCTGGGTGTTGGTGCAGGCGGGTGGCATGGTCATCATCCTGTGGCTGTCTTTTGTCGCGCCGCGCCGCCATGCTCTGCCGGTGGAGCTGGGCTGGGTGATTGGCCTGTATGCCGTGGCCAAGCTGCTGGAGATGTCTGACAGCGATGTGTTTGAAATCAGCGGCCATGCGATCTCTGGCCACAGCCTCAAGCACTGGGTGGCGGCTGCGGCGGCATTGCCGGTGCTGCGCGCACTGCAGCAATGGCGCGCAAGGTAATTTTCATAGCGGCTTACGCAAGAGCAATAAGCGATTGCGGCATAAAACCTACAAAGAATTCAAAGCAGATAGGCACAATGCCAGCAGCGCACCAGGGAGAGAACCATGAATTCAAAGCAGGCCGGTGAGGTGGCAGTCACCCAAGACAAGCCCTCACATACAGACTCGCACCCCAACCAGTTTGCCCTGCTGGGCCAGCGCCGCTTTGCGCCGTTTTTCTGGACGCAGTTTGCCGGGGCGGGCAACGACAACCTGTTCAAGTTTGCCTTCACGGTGATGGTGACCTACCAGCTCAGCGTCTCGTGGCTGCCGCCTTCGCTGGCCGGGCTGGTGATTGGTGCGCTGTTCACGCTGCCGTATCTGCTGTTTTCGGCCACCTCGGGTCAGTTGACGGACAAGTGGGACAAGACGCGCATGTTCCGCCTGGTGAAGAACCTGGAGATCGGCATCATGCTGATTGCGGGCTGGGGCTTTGTGCAGTCCAACGTGCCGGTGCTGCTGTTGTGCGTGTTTTTAATGGGGCTGCATTCCACGCTGTTCGGCCCTGTCAAGTTTGCCTACCTGCCCCAGGTGCTCAATGAGCGGGAACTGACGGGCGGCAATGGCATGGTGGAAATGGGCACTTTTGTGGCCATTTTGCTGGGGCAGGTGGCGGGTGGTTTGCTGATTGCCATTCCCGAGGTGGGCCATCTGCAGGTGGCTGTGGCCTGCGTGGGCGTGGCCATCATCGGGCGTATCTGCGCGCAGTTCATTCCCCATGCGCCAGCGACGGACCCGAATCTGGTCATCAACTGGAACCCCTTCACCGAAACCTGGCGTAACCTGCAACTGGCCCGCCAGCAGCCCGTGGTGTTTCGTTCGCTGCTGGGCATCAGCTGGATGTGGTTCTTTGGCGCGGTGTTTCTGAGCCAGTTCCCCAGCTTTGCCAAGGATGTGCTGCACGGCAACGAGCAAGTGGCTTCGCTACTGCTGGTGGTGTTCTCCATCGGCATTGGCACGGGCTCGCTGCTGTGCGAGATGATGTCGCGCCGTCAGGTGGAAATTGGTCTGGTGCCGCTGGGCGCCATTGGCATGAGCGTGTTTGCCATTGACCTGTACTTTGCCTCGCGCGGCCTGCCGCCCTCGTCTTCACCGATGAGCGCGGCCGAATTTCTGAACGTCGGTGCGAACTGGCGCGTGCTGGTGGATTTGCTGCTGCTAAGCCTGTTTGCAGGCCTGTACAGCGTGCCCATGTATGCGCTGATTCAGATGCGCAGCCAGCCCACGCACCGTGCGCGGGTGATTGCGGCCAACAATATTCTGAATGCGCTGTTCATGATTGTCTCGGCCGTGCTGGCCGGTGGTTTGCTGGCGGCGGGCTGCACTATTCCGCAGGTGTTTCTCATCACCGGCATTGCCAATGCCATCGTGGCGCTGTACGTGTTCCTGCTGGTTCCCGAATATCTGCTGCGCTTTGTGGCCTGGGTCATCACACACTTTGTCTATCGCTTCAAGGTGCGCGGCTACGAGAACATTCCCAGCCAGGGCGCGGCCGTGCTGGTCTGTAACCATGTGAGCTTTGTCGACGCCATCTTGCTGATGGCCGCCAGCCCGCGTCCCATTCACTTTGTGATGGACCACCGCATCTTCCAGACGCCGGTGCTGGGCTGGATGTTCAAGCTGGCCAAGGCCATCCCCATTGCTCCGCACAAGGAAGATCCGGCCACCTATGAAGCGGCCTTTGCCCGCGCTGGCGAGGTGCTGCGCGAGGGCGATCTGCTGGCCATCTTCCCTGAAGGCGGCATCACCTTCGACGGGCAATTGCAGCCCTTCAAGGGCGGCATCATGAAGATTCTGGAGCGCGCCAAGGCCGACGGTCTGGACGTGCCCATCATCCCCATGGCGCTGACCAATCTCTGGGGCTCGTACTTCAGCCGTGTCGAGGTGCGCGGCGGCAAAAACGTCGCCATGGTCAAGCCGCTGCGCCGTGGCTTGTTCAACCGCGTGGGGCTGGAAGTGGGTGAGCCAGTGCCTGCAGCAGAGGCCACCCCCGGCCTGCTGCAGCAGCGCGTGGCAGATTTGCTGCAGCGCGGCTGATTGCCGCTATCAGGGCTGCAGGCGGATATCGCCCATATAGGCCAGGCCGCTGCCGTGGGTGTTGTCTGAATCGGCGGAGATGGTGATGCCAATCAGCATGGGCATGGCGCTGGATTCATCGCCAAAAGCCTGCGCATAGTCGGCGGCCAGATTGCGCTGCTCCGTCATCCACTGGCCCAGGTGCTGGCTGCCACTTTGCAGCACGATGTAGCGCATGCGGTGGGTGAAGGCGTTGTGCTGCGCGCTGCCCACGGGCTGCTTGTTGTCCCAGACGTAGCACAGCGTTTCGGCCGGAATGTCTTCGCCCGTGCTGATCTTGCCCAGACGCAGCTTGGTGCGCTCCCCCAGACTGAGCTGCGACTTGTCGTAGTCAAACGATACGCAGAGCTTGAGCGCCGCGTCATCGCCCGCCTTGCGGGTGATATCGGCTTTTTCCACCAGATGGTCCACACGCCAGCGCCACTGCAGCTGCGGGCTGGCCGATGGGCTCTGGTGCAGCGTGTGCACCATATTGCCGTAAGCGTCCTGTGTGGCTATACGCAGCGCATGCTGGCCATCGACTTCGGCAATCGCAAACTCGGTGGCGTTCTTGTTGGGCAGGGTAGCAAAGTGCCAGGGCGCAGGCAGCGGGCCGGTGGCCATTTTGGAGAAGGAAAACTGGATATCTCCCTGTGCCCAGCTGCTGGCGGCCATAGCCAGCGTGGCGATGACCGCTGCTGCGCCAATGCGCCGCGCCCGGTGTTGTGGATTGCTCCGCATGATGTGCCTCATGATTGTTGATAGTTGTGGGCAATGGAAACGTGCAAGATGTTGCTGGGGTCTAAGCCCTGCGAAGAAGTATCAATTCAAGATACTGCAGGCGCTGCAACACGCTGATTCTGACAAAACAAAGGGCCAGCGGGTGTGGGCGCACCGATGATTCATCTGTCGCCGCAACCAACGCGGGACAGATTTCAACAACAAGCGGGAGCTTTCAATGATTACCACCTCGACTTTGATTCGTCCTCTGCGCAACAGCCTGTGTGCACTGGGCATGGCCTGCGCCTTGCTGGGCGGCACCAGCGCTTATGCGCAAAGCGAAACTTCGCTGGTGCTGTCGGCTTTGCCTGTGGCCTCGGTGGTTGCAGGAGTGGCTTCTGGTGGTCAATCGGAGAACATTGTGGCGGTTCCTGTATTTCTTTCTCTGGCTGGCGCTTTCGCAGTGGTCGAGGCCGTGGAGTCTTCCGCAGACGGCGTAAGTTATGTGCTGAAAAGCATGGCCGATGGCGCCTCTGCCGTGGTCAAAGTCTCTGGCCAGGCCGCAGGTGCGCTGTCGGTGGGCGTGGGCACGGTGGTGGAAACCAGCGTGAACGGCGCGGGCGTGATTCTGTCTGCCGCAGGCAAGGTGCTGGCCTTTATCCCCAATGAAATTGGCAAGACGCTGATGCACAACGAACGCCTGTGAGCACGGAGATGACCATGGAGCAAATTCCCGTTGTGCATGCTGTATTGCCGGTGCCTAGCTCTAGCCGTCGCCTGCCCAGTACCGCTGTGCTGGTGCTGGGGGCAGCCTTCATTGCGTGGGCGGGCTCAGCCCACGCCGGTCGCAGCTGTGAGAACAAGCCGCTGACAGCCGAGACCATGAGCAAGGGCCTGAACCTGGCCGTGAAAGCCGCCAAGGCGCTGGATGCCGAATACAAAAAGAATGGCACCCAGGTCGTGCTGCTGGCGCGGGAAGGGCAGGACTTGAGCAAGTACGAGCTCAAGTACTCGCACTACGGCTGGGCCTATCGCACGCCCGAAGGTGTCTGGCGCGTGGCGCACAAGCTCAACGAATGCGGCACGGCCGGTGGCCATGTCTATCGCCAGGGGCTGGGTGAGTTTTTCCTGGACGATATGTGGAGCTATACGGCAGGCGTGCAGGTGCCAACCCCTGCGGTGCAGAAGGCGCTGTGGAGTTTTCTGACCCAGCCCTCGGTGCTGCGTCTGCAAAACGAGCCCTACAGCATGGTCAGCTATGCATGGGGGCAGAAATATCAGCAGTCCAACCAGTGGGCCACAGAGACGCTGGCTGCTGCCATGAACCCGGCCGGCATTCAGAACCGTGCGCAGGCCCAGAGCTGGCTGCAGGCCCAGGGGTATGAGCCCAGCTCGCTCATCATTCGTGCGTTTTCCCGGCTGGGTGGCCGCATGACGGCGGCCAATATCGCCTTTGATGACCACCCCAATGACAAGCGCTATGCCAGCCGTATCGAGACGGTGACGGTCGATTCCGTCACCCGCTGGCTGCAGCGCACGCAAATGGCGGCAGCCGTGCAGGAAATTCGTTGAGTTTGCAAGAAATGTGGCTCTGGCGCTTTTAAGTATTGCGCTTTCAGCTATGAATTCAGGAGTAATTGGCTATGAGTAAATCCTTGCGGCTGCCCGAAAGATGGTTTCGCCGTGGCCTGTGGCTGGTGGCCGCAGCCTTTGCGTTCTTCCTGATCGGGCTGGGCAGCCTGGTGGTGGGCAACCTGCCCCAGCCCAATACCGCGCTGGAAGTGGAGCAGTTCATTCCCGAAGCCGACGCACAGCGCGTGCAGGCGCAGATTGACAAGGCGCAGGCCCTGGCCAGCCAGACGGGGCGAGCACACGACAAGGCGCAGCTCAAATACGACGCCGAGCGGGCGCGTTACCAGTCTGCACGAGACACCTTCCAGAACTGGGTTTCCACCCGCCGCGTGACCGAGCGGCCCGAGCAGGATTCCGAACTGCTGGCCCGCACCAAGGCGCTGGACGATATCAAGCAGGCCGAGAACAAGGCCCGTGAAGAACTGGAAAAGCAGGCGCAGACGAATCTGGAAGCCTCGCAAGCTGTCTCTAATGCTGAGCAGGAAATGAGCCAGCTGCGCGATGCGGCCTACCCCGAATATCAATCCGCCGCCCGCGCCAGCGAGCTCAAGGTTTTCCTCTACCGCCTGGCCATTACCTTGCCATTGCTGGTGGTGGCAGGCTGGCTGTTTGCCAAGCAGCGCAAGAGCACCTGGTGGCCGTTTGTCTGGGGCTTTATCTTCTTTGCGCTGTTCGCCTTCTTTGTCGAGCTGGTGCCCTATCTGCCCGATTACGGCGGCTATGTGCGCTACATCGTGGGCATTGTGGTCACGGTGCTGCTGGGGCGCTACGCCATCATTGCGCTCAACCGCTATCTGGAAAAACAAAAGCTGCGCGAGGCCATGCCCGAGGTGCAGCGCCGTGAGGAGCTGAGCTACGACGTTGCGCTGGAGCGGCTGTCCAAAAGCGTCTGCCCCGGCTGCGAGCGCCCGGTGGACCTGAAGAACACCGAGATCGACTTCTGCCCCCATTGCGGGATTGGCCTGTTCGATCATTGCGGCCATTGCCATACCCGCAAGAGTGCTTTCTCCCGCTTCTGCCATGCCTGCGGTACGCCTGCTGGAAAGCTGTTGCCCGCACTTGATGGCGCGCCTGCAACACGCGATGGCGCCGCAGCAGGGACAATAGCCAGCGATTGAACAGTTTCAGTGAGTTGACCATGGGCCAGGCAACAAATAAGGAAAACGCAGAAAACCAGGCATGCTCTGCATGGGGCCGGGGCTGGGCCCATTTCGTCCCCTGGCTGCTGCAGGTGGCATTTGTGCTGCTGCTGACGGCGGTCAGCATCAGCGCTCTGCAGTGGAGTCTTTCCGGGCTTCTCAGCTGGTCGCTGGGCTGGGCGGTGGCCTCTGCTGTGTGGTGGGGGCTGTGCCGCAGCCAACAGTCCAGCTGGCCGCTGGTGGGCTACGGTGTCTTGAGCAGTCTGGCCGCTGGCGCCCTGTGGTGGGCACAGCCCGCATTCTTTTCGCTGGCCTTGCCGCTGTGGTTCTCTGGCTCGGTCATGCTGCTGTGGGGCTGCAACCCCTTTCCCCGGCTGCGCCAGTCAGGCCTGATCTTGGCGGCGGCGCATGTGCTGGTGGCTTTGCTGGCGGTTGTGCTGACAAGCCCCCAGACTGAACGATTTTTGCAGCCCTATCAGGTGATCGCCTGGGTTCTGGTTCTGATGGCCCATGCAGGCCTGGCAGCTGTCGCGCTTCATTGCCAGACTTTGCGCGCCAGGCAGGAGATTGCGCAGCTGGAGCTGCAATGCATCGCGCTGCAGCAGAAGTCTGAGGAAAAAGCTTCTCCCACAGATCCACTGACCGGCGCCGACAGCCTGCCCCGCATTACAGAATTCATCAACCAGCTGCGCGAACGTCATGCGCGCAAGACGGAAACCTTCTGTGTGGCACTGGTTGAAATGGACCCCTGGGTACCGCGTGCGCAGCAGCTTTCCAGTGCCAGAAGCACGCCGCTGGAGCAGCAGGTGCAGATGATGCTGGGAGGCTTGCTCAGCGCCCAGATTCGCTCTGTGGACAGACTGGGGCGCCACCGGGCAGCCGCTTTCTGTCTGGTGCTGCCGGATACCAACTCCATGCAGGCTATCTGGGTGCTGCACCGTATTCGCGCCAGCATGCGCTATGGGGAATGGAAAGACATCGAGACTCTGGGCCAGAGCAGTCATCACCACCCCACACTGACCATTTCTGTGGCCGAGTACCTGAAGGGCGAGACGGCAGAGCAACTGCTGAACCGTGCAGACATGGCACTGCAGCATGGCCGCTCTCTGGGCCTGGATCAGATCGTGATTGCCGAAGACCTGAACTTTTAAACGCGAGTTCAGCGCATGTTTGAAGGCTACAGAAAACGGGCTTCGAACCGGTCGCGCCCCTGGCTCTTGGCCTGATAGAGCGCGGTATCCGCTTCCTGCAGCAACTGGCTGAGCTGGTGAGGCGCTTCCATGGTCTGCACATGAACCAGGCCGATGCTGACAGTCGCCTCAATCTGGTGAGGGCCGCAATCTACCCTCAGCTCTCTGGTTGCCTGATTGATGCGCTCGGTGATCTCCACAGCGGCTGTCCGGTCCACCTGCGGCAGCACTGCAGCAAATTCTTCCCCGCCCAGGCGCCCCACGGCATCCTGAGGGCGCAGGTTCTGCATCAGCAGCTGGCTGAAGCTGCGCAGCAACTGATCTCCTGCAGCGTGCCCATAGCTGTCGTTGACGCGTTTGAAGTGGTCCAGGTCCAGCATCAGCACCGCTGCCGACTGCCCGGCGTGGCTGCTGCGGTCCAGCAGCCGCTGGCCCCGGTGCAGCAGGGCAGAGCGGGTCAGCACATCGGTCAGAAAGTCGTAATTCACGGCACGGCTCAACTGGCGCATCAGCGCTGAGCGCGATACCTGTGCGCTGGCCACTGCCAGCGGGCCCAGAATCAGCATGCACAGCCCGAGGCGGAAGGAGACGGTTTCCAGAAAGTGCTCTGGCGTAAAGGAAAAAAACGCCATGGAAATCGCCAGAGTCTTGCTCAGGCACAGCGCTGATGTGATGAGCGTCAGCGTGAATACCCGGTAGCTCAGCGCGCACCACAGCAGGGCAGGCAGCGAAAATGCCAGCGCCCCGGGCCCGCCCATCCAGTAGCTGCTGGCCTCCAGTGCAATGACTGCCAGCAGCGGAAAGGCCTTGAGCCATAGCGGGCGAGCGTCGTTCATCCGATGCGGCAGCTGGCGGGTGGGCCAGGCCAGCAACGGTGGCAGCACGATCATGTAATTCATCCACTCGCTGCTGATCCACATGGAAAACGCCTTGAGCGGTGGTGTGCCGAACACGGCGCTCAGCACCGGGCCGCCTATGCATGCGGAAGCCAGAGACGCCGTGCCTGTGCCCAGAAACAGCAGCAGGGCAGAGGCCTGGCGCTGCATGAAGATGGTTTCCTGGCTGCGCTGGCGCATGATGAGCCAGGCGCAGCCCACACCCGTCATATTGGCCATGCTGAGCAAGATCGCCACATCGGGGCGGCTGTCTGTCAGCAAGTCGGCGCAGATATAGCCCAGTAGCACGGCCAGCATGGCCCCGGGCCGCAACCAGTCAGGGCGGTGCAGCAGACAGCCCAGCAGCAAGGCATTGGCTGGCCAGAGCGAGGACAGAAAGCCAATGGGCCTGGCCCATATGCCTAAAAGAGAGGCGGCAAATACCATGCCGCCCAGCATGACTGCCGCTTGCAAGGAGTCTTTGCTGTCCTGGTGCATGGGAGCGTTGAGAGGAGGATGGGCGGTGGGCACCTAGGTCAGTAAGTGAGGCCTTCGATGCACTAACCGCTTTTAATGTGACAAAATTTTAACAGGAATCATTCACTCTCTTATGTGCATATGGTCAATTGCAACGCAAATTGACGTATTTTTTCAATTGATAACGGCAATTTTGGGTATTTGAAGCGTTCTCACTCGCCAGCTCGTCAGAAAAGGCTGCCCATATGAAAAAAGCCAGAGCAATGCTCTGGCTTTTCAATGAATGCCGCAGATCAGTGCAGCGGCTTCACACACCGCGTGCGCGGTCTTCCTTGAACTTGGCGCGGAACTGGGCGAAGGTGCCTGCATCCAGCGCGTTGCGCACTTCCTGCATCAGGTTCAGGTAGTAGTGCAGGTTGTGGATGGTGGTCAGCATCGGGCCCAGCATTTCGCCGCAGCGGTCCAGGTGGTGCAGATAGGCACGGCTGAAACCGTCGCGGCCGCCGTCGTCCCAGCTCACGCCGCTCTTGCCCGCGCAGGCGTGGCAGGTGCAAGTGGTGTCGATAGGCTGGTGGTCCACCTTGTGGCGGGCATTGCGGATCTTCAAATCGCCATAGCGGGTGAAGATGGTGCCGTTGCGTGCATTGCGGGTGGGCATCACGCAGTCGAACATGTCCACGCCGTCGGCCACGCCTTGCACCAGATCTTCGGGCGTGCCCACACCCATCAGGTAGCGGGGCTTGTTGGCGGGCAGCAGATGCGGCGTGTGGGCCATGATCTCCAGCATCTCGTCCTTGGGCTCGCCCACGGAGACGCCGCCCACGGCATAGCCGGGGAAATCCATTTCCACCAGCGCCTGCAGCGACTCTTCGCGCAGGTTGGTGAACATGCCGCCTTGCACAATGCCGAACAGGGCGTTGGGGTTCTCCAGGCGCTCGAACTCTTCCTTGGAGCGCTTGGCCCAGCGGCGGCTCATCTCCATGGATTTGCGTGCTTCGGCTTCGGTGGTCTTCTTGCCGTTGGTCTCGTACGGTGTGCACTCGTCCAGCTGCATGACGATGTCCGAATTCAGAATCGTCTGGATCTGCATGCTGACTTCGGGCGACATGAACAGCTTGTCGCCGTTCACCGGGCTTTGGAAGTGCACGCCTTCCTCGGTGATCTTGCGCATGGCGCCCAGCGACCAGACCTGGAACCCGCCCGAGTCGGTCAGGATGGGCTTGTCCCATTTCTCAAAGCCGTGCAGGCCGCCAAAGGACTTCATGATGTCCAGGCCGGGGCGCATCCACAGGTGGAAGGTGTTGCCCAGAATGATCTGCGCGCCCATTTCTTCCAGGCTGCGGGGCATCACGCCCTTGACGGTGCCATAGGTACCCACGGGCATGAAGATGGGGGTCTGGACCTTGCCGTGGTTCAGGGTCACGGTGCCACGGCGGGCGTGGCTGGTCGGGTCGGTTTTGAGAAGGTCGAACTGCAGCATAGCCCGCCATTTTCCCAGATGCCCGGGGGCGCTGCTGCAATGGCCTGTTCTTGACCTATGTGCTCTCCCTGTTTTTGCCACCTGGGCCTACACTGATCTGCAAGACAACAAGGAGAGCCAGATGGTCAAGATCATGATTGCGGTAGATGGTTCAGAGGCTGCGCTGGAGGGCGTGCGTCATGGCATCAAGCTGATGCAGCAAGGGCTGGATGCTCACTTTGTGATTGCGCATGTGCAAAAGGAAGCATCCTTGCTGGAGTTGGCCACCACAGATTCAGACCTGATTGCCAACGCCAGCATCGAAGCCGGGATGGACCTGGTCGCACCCGCTCAGGAATTGCTGAAAGCCGCAGGCGCTCAGTACGAGGTGGAAATCAGTCTGGGAGAGCCTGCGAACACGCTGATCGACATTGCCGAGAGCACCGAGTGCGAGCAAATCATCATTGGCGCAACGGGGCAGGGCGGGCTGGGCAGTATTTTGATTGGCTCAGTGTCCCGGGAAATTGCGCGGCATAGCCGCTTGCCGGTGACGATCGTGAAACTGCCTGAAATCATTCAGGTGGATGAGGTGGACGAAGCGTCCTGATTGCTCATCAATTAATAGCTTCTTGCGTAGTAAATAAAAGGGCTTGAGGCTGATTTGAATCTTATGCGGCGTAGCGCTTCTGCGCCTGCTCACGGTGCTGCCAGTGGCCGTGAGTGCTGGCTTTTCGAGGGCTCATCTTGCCGTGGGGCATATGGGCCAGCCGGGCCAGCAACCAGCGGCAATAGCCCTGCACGCTCAGGCACTTGTTGAGCTCTTCTTCCGGCAGTGGGCCGGCAACCACGACCAGCCTGTCTGCTTCATCCCAGTCGCCTGCCATGCGCAGGCGCCGCTGCGCGCCCATGGCCCAGGCATTGATGCGTGTGGGGTGGCCGTGCTGATGCACGCGACCCGTGACGCGGTCAAAGGCAATGGCCACCAGTTCGCTCTTGAGACGATACGGTCGCTCGCCGGTGATGGCGTTGGGCGCATCACGCATGTCGTACAGGTAGTAGTGCCCCGATCTGAGCTGATATCGCAGATGCCGTAAATCCATGAACCATGCCCCTCAAAGCGTATGCACGCAGGACTGCGTGCAGGGCATTCTCCATGAAATAGCGTGCGGATGGTGTTTTTTGCGGCGGCCCTAGCCGCCATCGGCAGGGCTGAGCACAAGGCGCAACTGGCCCAGCTGTTCGTACAAGCTCTGCGCCTGCTCCTGCCCCAGTGGGGCCAGCAGCTGTTCAAGCCACTGCTCATGCGCAGCAGCCATGGTCTTGAACTGCTTTTTTCCAGCGCGGGTCAGTCGCACGGTCATGGAGCGGCGATCTTCCTCATCGGCCACACGCTCTACCCAGCCCTCGGCTTCGAGCTGATCGGTCAGCCCCGTCACATTGCCGCCCGTCACCATCAGGTACTCGGACAGCGTCTTCATGCGCAGCCCCTTGGGAAAGCGGCTGAGCTGCGCCAGATAGTCAAAGCGCGGCAAGGTGGTGCCGAATTCGGTACGCAGCTGGGTGCGAATCACCTGTTCAATCTGCGTGCTGCAGGTCAGCAGGCGCAGCCACAGGCGCACCGCCTGATGCTCGTTGTGCGAGAGGCCAGCTTCCCGCCCCAGAGCTTCTGGCGCAGAAGAGCAAAGATCGGATTGGGCTTTGTCCATGGCTTCAATGGTGCGCAGGCTGGCGCGTTATGACTTCAGGGTTAGGCCCGATTCTAGTGAAAATTTCATGCATTAATAATTTAGACATAAAGTAATTTTCAACGAGCCTGAATCGGATCCTTGAGATGAAAATTGTCTGCATAGGTGGTGGCCCCGCGGGCCTGTATTTCGCGCTGCTGATGAAGCAGATGAACCCCGCGCACGATGTGACGGTGGTGGAGCGCAACAAGCCTTACGACACCTTCGGCTGGGGCGTGGTGTTCTCGGACGCCACCATGGACAACATGCGCGAATGGGACCCTGTCACCGCTGCGCAGATCGAAAAAGCCTTCAATCACTGGGATGACATTGAGCTGCTCTTCAAGGGGCGCAAGATTCGCTCAGGTGGCCACGGTTTTGTGGGCATAGGCCGCAAACATCTGCTCAACATCCTGCAGGCGCGCTGCGAGGCGCTGGATGTGAAGCTCGTTTTCGAGACCGAGGTGCAAAGCGATGAAGACTATCCCGACGCCGATCTCATCATTGCCAGTGACGGTGTGAACTCGCGGATTCGCACCAAGTACCAGGACATCTTCAAGCCCGATATCGTCACCCGCCCCAACCGCTTTATCTGGCTGGGCACCAACAAGGTGTACGAGGCATTCACCTTTGATTTTGTGCGCACAGAGCATGGCTGGTTTCAGGCCCATATCTACAAGTTCGACGACAAGACATCGACCTTTATTGTCGAGACCACGGAAGAAACCTGGAAGGCCAGCGGTCTGGAAAATGCCGATCAGGAGCAGTCCATCGCTTTCTGCGAAAAGATTTTTGCGGACAATCTGCAGGGCGAGAAGTTGATGACCAATGCGCGCCATCTGCGCGGCTCGGCCTGGATCAACTTCAACCGTGTGGTCTGCGATCAGTGGTCGCTGAAAAATGCCCAGGGCAACCACGTGGTGCTGATGGGCGATGCTGTGCACACGGCGCACTTTGCGATTGGCTCGGGCACCAAACTGGCGATTGAAGATGCGATCGAGCTGGCACGCCAGTTCAAGATTGCGGGCGACACCAAGGAGCATATCCCCGAGGTGCTGGATGCCTACCAGGCGGTGCGCCGCATCGAGACGCTGCGCATTCAGAACGCGGCGTGGAACGCCATGGAATGGTTCGAGGTTTGCGGCAAGCGCTATTGCGACCAGCTGCAGCCAGAGCAGTTCATGTATTCCATGCTGACGCGCAGCCAGCGCATCAGCCACGAAAACCTGCGCTTGCGTGACGCAAGCTGGCTGGGTGGCTATGAAAAATGGCTGGCTGAGCACAACGGTGTCAAGGTCGATGGCAAGGCCCCGCCACCCATGTTCCTGCCCTACACGCTGCGCGGCGTGACGCTCAAGAACCGCATCGTTGTCTCGCCCATGGCGCAGTACTCGGCGGTGAATGGCGTGCCCGGTGATTTCCATCTCGTGCATCTGGGGGCGCGCGCCATGGGCGGTGCAGGTCTGGTGTTTGCAGAAATGGCCTGCGTCAGCCCCGAAGGCCGCATCACCCCGGGCTGCCCTGGCACGTACACCGAAGAACAAAAGCAGGCCTGGAAGCGCATCAGCGACTGGATTCATACCAACACCGACGCCAAATTTGCCATGCAGATCGGTCATGCGGGTGCCAAGGCATCGACCCGGCTTGCCTGGGATGGCACGGACATGCCGCTTGAAGAAGGCAACTGGCCCATCATGGCGGCGTCAGAGCAGCAATATCTGCAAGGTATGAGCCAGATTTCCAGGTCCATGACGCGTGCCGATATGGACGAGGTCAAACAGCAGTTTGTACACGCCGCACAGATGGCCGCAGACATTGGCGTGGACTGGCTGGAGCTGCACTGCGCGCACGGCTATCTGCTGTCCAGCTTTATCTCGCCGCTGACCAATCACCGTACCGACGAATATGGCGGTAGTCTGGAAAACCGGCTGCGCTATCCGCTGGAAGTATTCAAAGCTGTGCGCGCTGTCTGGCCTCAGGATAAGCCCATGTCGGTGCGCATCTCTGCCCACGACTGGGTGCCCGGCGGCATTACGCCCGATGATGCGGTGGAGATTGCCAAGGCCTTCAAGGCGGCGGGTGCCGATCTGATTGACTGCTCATCAGGCCAGGTCAGCAAGGAAGAAAAGCCCGTGTTTGGCCGCATGTTCCAGACACCGTTTGCCGACCGCATTCGCCAGGAAGCAGGCATTGCCACCATGGCCGTGGGCGCCATCAGCGAGGCCGATCACGCCAACTCCATCATCGCCGCAGGCCGTGCCGACCTGTGCGCCGTGGCCCGTCCGCATCTGGCCAACCCAGCGTGGACGCTGACTGAGGCTGCCAAGATTGGCTATACGCCCATCGTCTGGCCCAAGCAGTATTTCGCTGGAAAACGCCAGATGGAAAGCCTGTTCGAGCGTGAAAAGGCACAGAGATGAAGCACCCCCTGAGCGGCTGTGCCGCTTCCCCCTCTCTCTACGCGCTGCGCGCTATGGGAGGGGTACGCAGCCTTCGCTGCGGGGCGGCGCGGCCGGCTCAGGCCCTTGCTTGGCTGCCTTGGCTTGGAGTGCGCCAGTTTCGTGGGCTATGGAGAACTAAATGACAGGTGGTCTGAACGATCAGCATGCGCTGGTAACCGGCGCGGGCCAAGGCATTGGCGAGGCAATCGCGCGTCAGTTGCTGGCGCAGGGGGCACGCGTCACGGTGCTGGGCCGCCGCGCTGAGACGCTGCAAAAGCTGGTGGCAGAACACCCACAGCAATGTCAGATGGTGCTGGCTGATGTGGCCGATGAAGCACAGGTAAAAGCCGCATTTGAGCAGGCTGTAAAAGCGCAAGGCGCTATCAATATCTTGATCAACAACGCCGGGCAGGCCAGCAGCGCACCGTTCATGAAGATGGATGCCGCGCACTGGCAGCAAATGCTGAATGTGAACCTGACCGGCACCATGCTCTGCATTCAACAGGTGCTGCCGGGCATGGCAGCCGCAGGCTACGGGCGCATCGTCAATGTGGCCAGCACAGCGGGGCTGGTGGGCTATGCCTATGTGGCGGCCTATGTGGCAGCCAAGCATGGCGTGGTGGGCCTCACACGTGCGCTGGCACTGGAATTTGCCAGGAAGGGCATTACCGTCAACGCCGTGTGTCCGGGCTATACCGAAACTGAAATCATGACGCAAAGCATAGAGCGTGTGGTCGCCAAGACGGGGCGCACGGCTGAAGAAGCCATGGCCGAGTTTGTCAAAGGCAACCCGCAAGGCCGTTTGGTGCAGCCGCAGGAAGTGGCGGATGCCGTGCTGTGGTTGTGTGGAAAAGGCGCGAGCGCGATTACCGGCCAATCCATTGCCGTCGCTGGCGGCGAGGTCATGTGAACAAGAATTTGTGGAGACAAGCATGAGCGAATACACCATCGACCCCGGCCTGGCGGCAGGCAACCGCAAGCCGCTGGCGGGCTATCAGGCTGAGCACTTTCTCTGGCAGGTGGCAGATGGCGTTGCCACCATCACGCTCAACCGCCCGGAGCGTAAAAATCCGCTGACCTTTGAGTCGTATGCAGAGCTGCGCGATCTGTTCCACAACCTCAAATGGGCCAACGATGTGCAGGCCGTGGTACTGGTAGGCGCGGGCGGCAATTTCTGCTCGGGCGGCGATGTGCATGAAATCATCGGCCCGCTGGTCGCGCTCAAGGCTCCTGAGCTGCTGATGTTCACCCGCATGACGGGCGAGCTGGTCAAGATGATGCGTGCCTGCCCGCAGCCCATCATTGCTGCCGTGGATGGTGTGTGTGCCGGTGCGGGCGCCATCATGGCCATGGCGTCAGACATGCGTCTGGGCACAGCGCGCAGCAAGACAGCGTTTCTGTTCAACCGCGTGGGGCTGGCGGGTTGCGATATGGGCGCCTGCGCTTTTCTGCCGCGCATCATTGGCCAGGGCCGCGCCAGTGAATTGCTGTACACCGGGCGTTCTCTGGGGGGCGAAGAGGGCGAGCGCTGGGGCTTTTTCAACCGTCTGTGCGAGCCCGAAGCCGTGCTGGCCGAGGCGCAGAAGCTGGCCGCTGATCTGGTCGCGGGCCCCAGCTTTGCCAACGGCATTACCAAGACCATGCTGCACCAGGAATGGGCGATGACGATTGAGCAGGCGATTGAAGCCGAGGCGCAGGCACAGGCCATCTGCATGCTGACCGAAGATTTCTCTCGCGCTTATCACGCCTTTGTGGCCAAGCAAAAACCTGTATTCAAGGGGAACTGAGATGGCCGATACCAGCTATTTGAAGTGGCCGTTTTTTGAAGCACGCCATGCCGACATGGCAACGGCGCTGGATGCCTGGGCCGCGCAGCATGTGGCCCATATTCACAGCGATGACAACGACGCCGATTGCCGCCAGTTGGTCAAGGCATTGGGGCAGGCAGGCTGGTTGCGCCATGCCGTAGCAGGCACTGCCAATGGCGGTGCGGGTGAGCATATTGACACGCGCACCATTTGCCTGATTCGTGAAATCCTGGCGCGCCACAACGGGCTGGCCGACTTTGCGTTTGCCATGCAGGGGTTGGGTTCAGGGGCAATATCGCTGGCAGGCAGTGATGCGCAAAAGCAGCGTTATCTGACCCGGGTTGCCAGTGGCGAAGCGATTTCGGCGTTTGCGCTGTCTGAGCCTGATGCGGGCTCAGATGTGGCAGCCATGGCTTGTGAAGCCAAGCTCGATGGCGATCACTATGTCTTGAATGGCGAGAAAACCTGGATTTCCAACGGCGGCATTGCTGATTTCTATGTGGCTTTTGTGCGCACGGGCGAGGCGCCTGGCGCGCGCGGCATTTCGGCGCTGATTGTGGATGCGGGAACGCCCGGTTTTGAGATTGCCGAGCGTATCAACGTCATCGCTCCGCACCCGCTGGCGCGCCTCAAATTCACCAACTGCCGTGTGCCTGTGTCGCAGCGTGTGGGTGCTGCGGGTGAGGGCTTCAAGGTGGCCATGCGCACGCTGGATGTGTTTCGCACATCCGTGGCCGCCGCAGCGCTGGGCTTTGCGCGCCGCGCCATGGACGAGGCCTTGCAGCGCGTCACCAGTCGAAAGATGTTTGGCGGCGTGCTGGCCGACTTCCAGCTGACGCAGGCCAAGCTGGCGCAGATGGCCACCATGATCGACAGCGCCGCGCTGCTGACCTACCGCGCCGCATGGCAGCGCGATCAGGGCGAGAACGTAACGCGTGAAGCGGCCATGGCCAAGATGACAGCCACCGAAAACGCCCAGCAGGTGATTGATGCCGCAGTGCAAATGTGGGGCGGCATGGGGGTGGTGAGCGAGCAGCCGGTGGAGCGGCTGTACCGCGAGATTCGCGCCCTGCGCATCTACGAAGGCGCGACCGAGGTGCAGCAACTCATCATCGGTCGCGATCTCATCAAAAGTTATAGCTGATAGCGCAATCCAGTCCTGCACAAACCACGGATTTGATCGAGAGGTGGGTTCATGTCGAACACTGTTTCATACAGCGCGCATATCGATACCTTTGCAGCCGACAATCTGCCGCCGCCCGCGCTGCAGCCCGAGTTCATTTTTGAGCTGCCAGAGCTGCAATTTCCCGAGCGACTGAACTGCGCGGTGGAGTTGCTGGACAAGCATGTGCGCGAAGGCCGTGGAGAGCGCCTGTGCATACAAGCCGAAGGCCTGCGCTGGACTTATGCTGACTTGCAGGACAAGGCCAACCGCATTGCCAATGTACTGACGCAGACCTTGGGCCTGCAGCCTGGCAACCGCGTGCTGCTGTGCGCGCCCAATAACCCGATGATGGTGGCGGCCTGGTTTGGCGTTATCAAGGCTGGTGGCATTGCCGTGGCCGCCATGCCGCTGCTGCGTGCCAAGGAGCTGGGCACGATTGTCGATATCGCGCAGATCAGCCATGCGCTGTGCGATGAAGCGCTGCGTGCCGAGGTGCAGGGGGCGCAGCAAAAGTCAGCCACGCTCAAAGCCGTGCGCTTTTTCAACAGCGGTGCCAGCGACGGGCTGGAAGCGTTGATGGCGCAAGCTTCTGGCAATTTCACCGCGGTGGATACCGCCGCCACCGACACCTGTTTGCTGGGCTTTACCTCGGGCACCACGGGCGTGCCCAAGGCCACCATGCACTTTCACCGCGATGTGATGGCTGTGTGCGCCTGCTGGCCGCAATCCATGCTGCGCGCCAATGCCGACGATGTGTTTATCGGCAGCCCGCCCATGGCGTTCACCTTCGGGCTGGGCGGGCAGGTGCTGTTTCCTATGTCGATTGGTGCATCCATGGCGCTGCTGGAAAAAGCCAGCCCGCCGCTGCTGCTGGACGGCATTGAAAAATTTGGAGCCACCGTCGTCTTTACCGCACCAACTTCTTATCGAGTGATGGCGCAGCAGGGTGAGCGTGTGCGTGCCAGCAAGCTGCGCAAATGCGTATCGGCGGGCGAGGCGCTGACGGCATCGACGCGCGCGCTGTGGAAAGATGCCACGGGCATCGAGATCATTGACGGCATTGGCTCTACCGAGATGCTGCACATCTTTATCTCGCACCACGAGGACGATGCCAGGCCCGGTGCCACTGGCAAGGCCGTGCCAGGCTACCGTGCCAAGGTGGTCGACGACGATGGCAAAGAGGTGCCCGTGGGCACGGTGGGCAAGCTGGCGGTGCAAGGCCCCACGGGCTGCCGCTACCTCAACGATGAGCGCCAGACCAAATATGTGAGCCGGGGCTGGAACCTGACGGGCGATGCCTACCTGATGGATGCAGACGGCTACTTCGTCTATCAGGCCCGCACGGACGACATGATTATTTCGGCGGGCTACAACATCGCCGCGCCTGAGGTGGAAGATGCCTTGATGGCTCACGCCGCCGTGGCCGAATGCGCAGTGATTGGTGTGGCTGACAGTGAGCGCGGCCAGATCGTCAAGGCCTTTGTGGTGCTGCGTGCGGGCCATGCGGCGGACGATGCAATGGCTAAAACCCTGCAGGATTTTGTGAAGAGCACCGTGGCCCCCTACAAGTATCCGCGTGCCGTGCAGTTTGTCGACCAGTTGCCGCGCACGGCCACCGGCAAGCTGCAGCGCTTTCGTCTGCACGGGCAATGAATACTATGAATTTGATAGCTGCTAGCGATTTATCAATGAGTGCTACAGACTAATTTGATTAAAAGAATGAGTGAAGAGATGAATAACGAGAACCTCGCCGCCAGGCGCTTTGTGACCCAGGTTCCCATACGGTTTGCGCACTGTGATCCGGCGGGCATCATCTTCTTTCCGCAGTATCTGGTGCTGTTCAACGGGCTGGTGGAAGACTGGTTCAACCAGGCGCTGCAAGTGTCTTATGCAGACATGGTGCAAAAAGACCAGATTGGCCTGCCCATCGTGCACCTGGAGTGCGACTTTCGTGCCATCACCCGCATGGGCGAGGTGGTGGAACTGGGGCTGAGCATTGAAAAGCTGGGCAACCGTTCGCTGACGCTGGCGGTGGATTGCACAGGCCCGGACGGGCAGTTGCGCCTGACTGCGCGCAAGGTGCTGGTCTTCACCAGCCTGCAAACCCATCAGGCCATCAGCGCCCCTCTTCCTATTCGCCGTGCCATGGAGCACTGGTCAGGCCCCTCGAAACCATCACAAGAAAGGACTTGAGCATGCAAGTACTGTTGCCACCGGGCTGGCCCCGGCCCAAGGGTTATGCGAATGGAGTGTCCGTCAGTGGCCGCCAGATCTATGTGGCGGGCATGATTGGCTGGGATGCGCAGGGCGTGTTTCACACCGATGATCTGGCGCAGCAGGCCCGCCAGGCGTTGCAGAACATTGTGGAAGTGCTGGCGGCAGGCGGTGCCAAGCCCGAGCACATTGTGCGCATGACCTGGTACATCACCGACAAGAAGGAATACCTGGCCCAGCAGGCCGAGATCGGCAAGGCCTACCGCGAGCTGATTGGCTCGTTCAGCGTAGCCATGACGGCTGTGCAGGTGGCGGCCTTGATTGAAGACCGTGCCAAGGTGGAGATTGAAGTGACGGCGGTGGCGCCGGAGTGACTCTGTTTTTAATAGCTGCCAGCGCTTGATTTGATGGGGCTTCAAGATGAAATGCCTTGAAATTCATCAATGCCAAGCGCAGCAAGCTATCAAATATGAATCAGGCGCCAATCTGCAAAACGGGTGCGGCCCAGGTAAGGGGCAGCGAGGAAGGGTGCCCCGCACCGAAACTGACTTCCTCCGTTGAGGGGGAAGGCGCGGAGCCGCCTGGGCACAGCGCCTCAGGGGGCTAGAAATCCAGCAAGCTGAAGCCCACGCTCAAGACCGTGCGCTTCTTGTTGTAGTCGATCATGCTGTCGCCATAGCCGCTGAACAGCTGTACGTGCAGGCGCAGATTGCTCTTGCCGCCATTCCAGCCTTCGCCCAGCGTGCGCAGCCATTCAACGCGGCCAGAGCCTTTGCCTTTGCCCAGTGAGCCGCGGGCGGTGACGCCTACATAGTTTTGTTCGTTGACGTTCCAGCCCAGACGAACCTCACCGCGACCGATGTAGTCCTGGATGTGGGGGTTGTCGTCATCCGCAGCGTTTTCGCGCAGACGCTGCCAGGCTTTCAGGTGCAGCTGCCAGCGGTTGCCCAGCTCGGCACCGGTCATCAGATACCAGCGGTTCCAACTGCGCGAGAGAGGCTCGCTCTGGCCGTTGGACTGGTGTGACAGGCCGACGCCCGAATAGCGCCAGCGCCAGCCAAAGGGTAGCTTGGCATCGGTGGGGTAGACGTAGAAGACTTCAGGCTCGTGATCGGTGGCGCGGAAGGGGCGGGAAATATCGCCGTTGAACAGCTGCCAGTACGACTGCTGGGTGTAGCCGAACCACAGCGAATCTTTGCCTGCCGAGGTGGGGCCGGTCAGCAGGCCCGATGCAACCTTGGTACGCGCTGACAGTTGCAGCCGCATCTCGTGCTTTTGATAGGGCTGCTCATTGGCATAGCCGCGCGTGGGCGAATAAGGCTGCTGGTTGACTTCGCCCGCCGCCACCACCGAAACGGACAGGGGGCGGTAGCCGCGAAAGTTGAACGTGCCGCAGTCCGTGCCGGGCTCCAGCTCGTAGTAACGCGACAGCTCGCTGTAGCGCGGGTCACGGCAGCCGCCGTTGGTAGGGGTGGCGGGCAGTGCCAGGCCCTGAGCTTGATCCGGGCTGCCTGCATTGGCCACGGCGGCGGGTGCAGGCTGGGCGGGGGCTTCGGCGCTGCGGGTCGCTGGCGCTGTCCAGCCTGTGGCGGGTGGGGGTGTCAGTGGCTGCTCGTGCTGGGCCCAGGCGTCAAAGCAGGCCAGACGGGCTTTGTTGTCCGTTGTTGCTGCGCACTGGCGCCAGCCTTGTTCTGGCGGCGGCAACTCCGTTTCGGCGGCCATTGCGGGTGCTGCACTGCCAAGGCAGGCGAGGGTGAGGGCCAGAGGCAGAGGCTTGAACAGAGAGTGAGACGGGTTGGCTGGCATGGTGGTGAAAAGGTGTGCAGGTGACGAAGGGTTCAGGGCTGCTTTTGAATCACGAAGTCCTGGGGGGCATCGTCTTCAGAGGCGCTAAAACTGCCGCGAATTTCCCGGCCGCAGCTGGCAGGGCTGGCCTCTCCCAGCCAGGTGCCGGTGATGTGCGTGCCATCTGCACTTTCTTCCAGTGTGATTGTTCCGTTGTTGAGGTCGCCGACCATGGGGTGGGATGAGGCCAAGCCAGCGCGCTCAACCGAGCCTTTGACCATGCCTTGCCACTCCGGGTGCGGCCCAAGCACCAGGCGAACCGATTCACTCTGGTGGTTGATGGAGCCTACCCACTCGCCCTGCAACTGCTTGTCAGTCATTGCCCAGCCTGCGGGGCAGGCGCTGCTTTCCTGAGCGGTGTTTTGTGCTGTAGCGCCCATTAAATATGCGCTGCTAGCTATGAAAACGAGAGTTTTAAGAGTTTTCATGGACTGTTGTCAGTTGGCTGCATCTGGCGTTTGCTGCGCTTTGCGGGCGGCAAACTCCTCGCGCAGTTTGCGCAGTTTTTCACGCGGGTCTTCTTTGGCAGTGGCTGCATCCAGCCCCATTTCCTTGATGAAGCGGCTGGGCATGCAGGCCACCATTTCGCGGCCTTTTTTGCGGCGCTTGGTCCAGCTGACGGCCAGTGTGCGCTGGGCGCGGGTGATGCCCACGTACATCAGGCGGCGCTCTTCCTGCAGGCGGGCGGCGGTTTCGTCGCTCACTTTCTGCTGGCGGCCATCGTCGTCATCAAGTTTGAAGGGCAGCATGCCCTCGGTCACGCCCACCAGCATGACGTGGGGCCATTCCAGACCCTTGGAGGCGTGCAGGGTTGAGAGGATGACCATGTCCTGCTCTTTCTCACGCTCGCTGATGGTGGAGAGCAGGGCAATGTTCTGCGAGACTTCCAGCAGGCTTTTGACCTCGGTCTGCGTGGTGGTGCCTGCCGCATCTTCGATCTGGCCGCCAGCGCGCTGGGCCATCCAGTCGCAGAACTCCAGCACATTGCTCCAGCGGGCGGCGGCCACGGATTCGCTGTCTTCGCTGTCGTACAGATACTGCTCGTAGCCGATCTCCTTGAGCCAGTCCATCAGAAAGGCGCGGGATGCATCCACGCCCAGCGTATGGCGGGCGCGGTATTCCAGGTCGTTGATGTAGCGGCCAAACTCCAGCAGGCTTTCAAAGGCCTTCTTGGGCAGGGCGTCTTCCAGCATCGAATTGAACAGCGAGCCGAACATGGACAGTTTGTGCGCGCCCGAAAACTCGCCCAGCTTGCCCAGCGTGGTGTGGCCTATGCCGCGCTTGGGCGTGCCGATGGAGCGCAGGAATGCCGGGTCGTCGTCGTTGTTGATCCACAGACGGAACCAGGCGCACAGATCCTTGATTTCCGCACGGTCAAAGAAACTGGTGCCGCCCGAGACCTTGTAGGGAATATTGAGCTTGCGCAGTGCCTTCTCGAAAGGCTTGGCCTGGTGGTTGGCGCGGTACAGGATGGCCATGTCCTTCCACGCCGGCTGCGGGTTCATGCTGGCGCGCAGGCTTTGAATGCGGGCGGCTGCACGCTCGGCCTCGTGCTCTTCGGTATCGCAATCGACAATGCGCACGGGCTCGCCCTCGCCCAGTTCCGAAAACAGCGTCTTGGGGAACAGCTTGGGGTTGGGGCCGATCACATTGTTGGCAGCGCGCAGGATGGCGCTGGTGGAGCGGTAGTTCTGCTCCAGCTTGATGATCTTGAGCTGGGGAAAATCGATGGGCAGCTTTTTCAGGTTGTCCAGCGTGGCCCCGCGCCAGCCGTAGATGGACTGGTCATCATCGCCCACGGCAGTGAAATGGCCGCGCTCGCCCACCAGCATTTTCAGCAGTTCGTACTGAGTGGCGTTGGTGTCCTGGTATTCATCGACCAGCACATGCCCTAGCAGACGCTGCCATTTTTCGCGCACATCGGGATGGCCTTTGAGCAAACGCATGGGCATGCCGATCAGGTCGTCAAAGTCCACGCTCTGATAGGCGGCCAGGCGCTCTTCGTAGCGCTGCATGATGAGCGCAATGCTGCGCTCGTTGTCATCCTGGGCCATGGCCAGCGCCTTGCGGCTGTCCCAGCCATCGTTCTTCCAGCCGCTGATGGTCCATTGCCACTGGCGGGCGGTTGCTGCATCGGTGGTGCCGCCCGCACAGTCCTTGAGAATGCCCGTCACATCGTCCTGGTCTAGGATGCTGAACTGGGGCTTGAGGCCCAGCACATGCCCATCCTCGCGCACCATGCGCACGCCCAGCGAGTGAAAGGTGCAGATCAGCACTTCCTTGGCCTGGCGGCCAATCAGGCCGGCAGCACGCTCGCGCATTTCAGCAGCGGCCTTGTTCGTAAAGGTAATGGCCGCAATGCGGCGCGGAGCCATGCCGTTTTCAATCAACCGGGCAATCTTGTGCGTAATCACCCGGGTTTTGCCCGAGCCCGCTCCGGCCAAGACAAGGCATGGTCCTTCGGTGTAGTGCACGGCCTGGAGCTGAGCGAGATTTAGTCCAGCAGACATGAAACAGATTGCTCCTTCATCCTCAAAACAAGGTCTGGGAGGATACCGCTTTGCCATGAAGACTCCTGAGGCCGACTGTCACAACTGACAAATTGAAGGGGTGGAGTGAGGCATGCACCTACATTTCTGACGGACGCGGGGCAGGATAATTGTTGTAAGAAGGTGTTGACTTCAGTGTCAAAAATTGTTGAATGCAGTGTCAGCTACTTGGGTGATCAACGCATTGTTGCTATTGTTTCGAAATAGCAATTTATTTCGACTATGAACAACAGGCAGGGCGATTTGCATGGCGAAAACCATTGGTGAGGTCAGTTGGGCGGCGCAGTTGTGGACGCCCGCAGTGCAGCAGCGCTTCGAGGCGTTGTTTGCCGTGGCATCGCGCAAGTCGCTGTCTGGCTGGCGCCAGGTGTCAAGCGATTCGGCAGAGGTCTTGATTCTGGATGGCTCGGTTCCCACTGCCGCGCCAGATGCCAAGACTTCCCCCTGTGTGGTGTACGTGGGCGGTGAGGCTTCGGCGCAACCGCTTGGGCGCTCTTCACAAGGCTGGGCTGCGCATCTGGATGTGGAATTCACGCTGTCCGATCTGATCGACATGCTCGATCGCGCAGCCGTCTTTTTGATGGACTGGAAAGCCCGCCAGAAGGCGGCGGTGGTGCTGACCCTGCAGCGCGCCATGGCGGACCTGAAAGAGCAGGGGCTCAATTGCCCGCACCGCTTTCAGCTCAAATCCTGGGTGGCTTTGCCAGGCAGCGCCAACACGGCAGAAAACATGCGCGCACTGGCCTTGATGTCGCGTGGGCCGATTGCGGCGCAGTCACTCAGCGATCACTCCGGCATGGAAGTGCCCCAGCTTATTTCCCTGTTGTCTTTGCCACAGGTTCAGGCAGTATTGCGCTGCAGCTTGAAAACTGCAGAGGCTTCCAAGTCTCAGGCCACTAAAAATACAACTCCAGCGACTTCGGTCACACGCCAGTGGGTGCAGAAGCTGACCGGCTGGATTACGCGCGGAGGGCGTACATGACATCTTTCATCCCCACGCAGCCCGGACAGGGCCTGCTGCGGGTAAGCCTGCTTGGCCCCATGGGCATAGGCAAGACTACGGCACTGCACAGCCTTTGTGGCCAGCTCATGGCCGGCAGCGACGTTCCCAATCTGGACAAGGGCGCCCACGCCAAGGAATTCACCACGGTGGGGGCTGAGTTCGGTGAAATCGATCTGGGGTCTGGCGAGCGACTGCAACTGGTGGGCAGTCCCGGGCAGGATCGTTTTGACTTTGTGCGCCGCTGGGTGCTGTCGGCATCGGTGGGCGCGCTGCTCATGGTGGATGTCAACGACAGCGATGCGCTGGATTACGTCAGCGAGATGCTGGGCGGCGTGGCAGAGCTGGAAACAGCGCCACTGCTCATCATTCTGAGCTGCCGTCCTGCCAGTGGCGATCAGCTGGAGGCGTTCAGCGCCGCCTTGATGTCCCGTGGACATCCCATGGTGCCCATTGTTCAGGCCGACCCACGTGACCGTCAGCAGATGCTTGATGCTCTGGGCGTGCTGGCCTCGCTGCTGTCCTTGCAAAGTCAGACTCTATGAAGACCAATACACCCCTCGTTATTCCTGCTGACGTGGTTCAGACAGGGCACGAAATTCTCCAGCGCATTGTGGCCCCCGTGGATGGTGTGCGCATCGCGCTGCTGTGCACGCCCGATGGCTTCGAGATCACGGCATTGCGCATTCGCAGCGAGCTGCCGACCGAGCGCCTGTCGGCCATGGCTGGCTCGCTCATGGCCATGGCCAAGGCGGTGGCCAATGAAATCGGACACAAGGATTGCAAGCGCCTGACCTTCGAGACGGAGTCAGGCACGGTAGTGTTCCAGGCAGTAGGCGGCCAGTTCCCGGCCGTGCTGTGTCTGGTTGTGGATCAGAACGCCTTGCTAGGACGCGCACTCTGGGCGGCCGGTGAGGTTGCAACCGGGTTCATGCCCTGACCGGTGGATCGCGGTCGTTCTGAGTTTCAAAGTGTGCGCATTGATCGCACGGGTTCCTGGCTTCGCATTTTTCAAAAGGTGGATTTATGGCATCGATTCAAGACTCTCTGAACGCTTTGATGACTGCGGATGGCGCTGTCTGTGCGGCTCTGGTCGACAGCACCAGCGGTATGCTGATGGGCAGCGTCGGCAGCGGCGTGGACATGGAGCTGGCTGCAGCTGGCAATACCGAAGTGGTGCGAGCCAAGCTCAAGACCATGCGCATGCTGAATCTGAACGATCAGATCGATGACATCCTGATCACACTGGGCAAGCAATACCACATCATCCGTCCCGTGGTGGCCAACGAAGGCGTGTTCTTCTACCTGGTGCTGGACAAGGCCCGTGGCAACCTGGCGCTGGCCCGCCGCAAGACTGCGGATGTGGAAAAGGAACTCAAGCTCTGATTGGCTTGCACCTTCACACCTCAGCAAAGCCTGCCCTGTGCAGGCTTTGTTGTTTCCGGGCTTTCCGGCGTCCAGCCTTTTCTTTGCACAGCTTCTGCTCTTCTCTCTGCGCGACGGCAGGCTGCAAATAATTTCAGGTGTCTGCAGCGCACCATCTGACCGCTGTGCCTGCACAATTTGCCGGTGCTGTCTGTTCTTCTCATCACCTTCCCCTTTTTCGCGCTGGTCGCCTGCGGCTTTATTGCCACCTGGCGCGGCGTGCTGCCGCAGGTCGCCATTCCGGGGCTCAACGCCTTTGTGCTGTACTTTGCGCTGCCCTGCATGCTGTACCGCTTTGGCGCGCAAACGCCGATTGCACAGTTGCTGGATGCACAGGTCACGCTGATCTATCTGCTGTGCGCCGTGCTCATGGTGGGCGCTACCGTGGCCCTGACCCGCAAGCGCATGGGCTGGAACGACGCCGCCTTTGGCGCGCTGGTCGCAGCCTTCCCCAACACCGGCTTTATGGGCGTGCCCATGCTGGTGGCCCTGCTGGGCGCGCAAAGCGCAGGGCCGGTGATCGTGACCATGGCCATAGACATGGTCATCACCACATCCGCCTGCATCGCCCTCTCGCGCCTTGATCTGGCGGGCGGGCAGGGTCGAAACGGTGTCTGGACGGCGGTGCGCAACTCCCTCAAAGGCATGCTCTCCAACCCCATGCCCTGGTCGATCTTGCTGGGCGGACTGGCATCGGCCATGGGCTGGGTGCTGCCCGGCCCGGTGGACAAAACCGTGGCCATGCTGGCCGGAGCTGCCTCGCCCGTCGCACTCTTCACCATTGGCGCAGTGCTTGCGCGCTCTCAGATGAATAGCAATGAGCGTGTGTCCGCTATGGACTATGTGCCAATTGCGCTCGCAAAGCTGGTCATTCACCCCCTGCTGATATGGGGGGCGGGCATGGCGGCCATCTCTCTGGGCATGCAGCTCAAGCACGAAACGCTGGTGGTTCTGGTGCTGCTGGCGGCCCTGCCATCGGCCAGCAATGTATCGCTGCTCACCGAACGCTACGGCGCCCACAGCGGCCGCGTGGCCCGAATCATTCTGGTGTCGACCAGTCTGGCGTTTCTGACCTTCTCCGGCGCTGTGGCCTTGATGGTTTGACAAAAATAATAGCGGCCTGAGCGTACCCAGTAAGCGCAAGCCGCTGTTTTGAATGTTGTTTGATAAGTCGGCTGGAATTTTAGTCTGCTGCTATTGACCTCAGCGGATGGTCAAACCACTAACGCTTGATTCAGGCTAAGGCAGCTGTGATTTGGAGGGGGTGAGAGGCGCTGTTGCTGGTTGAGTGTTAGGAGCGATGCGATCTGCAAGTTTTGTGGCCGCGGCACCTAGTACTGCCCCGAGGATTGCTGAAACTACTGCAACAATGATGCTATCTGAATTGCGCTGGAAGAAGCTCCTGCCATCCTTGGGCTCATGAGTGAGTAGTAATCCGTGCTTACGCAACTGAATAAAGTTGATCCAGATGTACCAAGCAAATATCAGCCCCATGGAGCTGATGAAGCCCAACTGCATAGACTTAAGCGCAGGAACGTAAGTCAGGACTTGCAAAAAAAACATGAGCGGGAGAAGCCGAGAATCTTTGTACAGGGCTCTAGGTGATCTTTCTGCAGCTGAAAGGATTGTGGCAATACGCGCAAAAAGGCCGGATGACACCAGATCATCACTGCTCGCATAAAGGTGCACCGACATGGGAGAAAGCTCGAGAGTTAGATACGGATGCCGGGTGCTTATCTTTAACTCTCGAGGGCTCTTGCCTAGCAAATGACCTGCAAGCTCGTCGACACTTTCATACTCATTGCGATCTGCGATGATTTTTACATCTTCCGCTGGGGCAAGGATCGTGATGATCTCTCGAAGCCCATCGAGACGCAGTACCAAGGGAGAAAAATAACGCGATTGGGACGCTTCAAGTCGCTTCAATTGCGGCCTCCTAAAGCGTAACTAGATTCAGATGGCAGGAGGAACAATGCTCGTCACTCTTATAAGAAAAAGAAAGAATCTATCCGTAATGATGAGGGCGGGCAATCGCAAGCCAACTTTTTAGGCAGACCTCAAATTCCGAATCGAGGCCTGCTATTAGTCATCAAAAGTCTGTGATGGAATGACTGTTATGGGGGCAGAGTCAATAAGCGCCAAACAATCCCAACCAAAAACAATAGCGACCTACGCATACCCCGTAAGCGAATACCGCTGTTTTGGCTAAATATCGCAAATCAAGCACACCCCAGCGCCAGAGACAGCCAGCAAGGGCCGCCCCGCAGCGAGGCTGTCGTCCCTCTCCCATAGCGCGCAGCGCGTAGAGAGAGGGGAAGGCGCGTCAGCGCCTCAGGGGGAGTTTCTTAGAGTCGCTTGTATGTTTACGGTGTCGGGGTGAGGGACAAGAGTCGCTATCGGCTGTTTGCGCAGACCGACTGAGTTAGATCCCTCCCACCCCACCTCATAGCGTCGATAAGGAACTGAGCAGCACGTAGCCATCAGGCTGCGTGACTGCCGATCTGAAGGCAAGCCAACGCACGTAGGTGGAACAGGCACCCCGACAAGCCATTGTCTTTGTTGGAGGTGCTGTTATGCAAACGACCTTTATCGGAGTGGATGTCTCCAAAGCGGAGTTGGTCATCAGCGTTGGCGATCAAGCTGCCGTGAGCGTGACCAATGACACATCTGCGATCATGCGCTGGTTGGCCTCGTTACCCCAAGATTGCTCTGTCGCCATGGAATCTACAGGGCGCTACCACTTGCTGCTCGCACAACTGGCTTTGCAAGCAGGGCTGAATGTGTATGTGCTCAATGCCCGGGATGTGTTCTTTTATGCCAAGGCACTGGGCGCCAGGGCTAAAAGCGATGCTCTGGACTGCGTGGTGATTCGGCGCTATCTGCAGGAGCATGTTCAAAGCCTGTATCCCTGGCAGCCTGGCACACCCGTTCAGCAGCAGCTCCATCTCTTGCTGACTCGACGTGCGCAGCTTAGCGCGCACCAGGCAGCCTTGAAGCAGACGCTCAAGGCGGTTGACTTACCCGGGCCGCAGATGGTGCACTTGATGGAATCGTTCAAAGCCCTGCTGCAGGCCATTGATGAGCAGGTTGTGCACCTGATCTCCAGTGACGACGCCATGCACCAAGGCTGCCAGCGACTGCAGTCGATTACAGGGATTGGCCCACAAACCAGTGCACTGCTGACAGAGCTTTTAAGTCGCCTGCACTTTGCCAACTCGGACGCACTGGTTGCCTATAGCGGGCTGGACCCTCGTGCCAATGACTCTGGCACAAAGCGTGGGAGGAGGCGTTTAAGCAAACGAGGCCCAGCCTTGCTGCGCAGGCAGATGTATCTGGCCGCATTCGCTGCCAGCCACTGAATCGCCCCGGGTTTTCTAGACACTTCTGAGCCTCAATCCCGAGGCCCAATAGGAGGTGCCATGAGTAAGCCTAAATATCCAGACGAATTCAAGATCGAAGCCATCAAGCAGATCACACAACGAGGCCACAAGGTCGCTGACGTGTCACAGCGCCTTGGCGTTAGTCAACATAGCCTGTATCAGTGGCTGAAGACGCATTCAGGGCCTCCCGCAGAGCGACAAGCTCAACTTACGCAGACAGAAGAGTTGCGCAGACTAAAGTCCGAGCTCAAGCGTGTGACCGAGGAGCGTGACATCCTAAAAAAGGCCGCAGCGTACTTTGCCAAGCAGCTCGGGTGAAGTACGCATTTATTCAGAAACATGAGCACGAATACAGCATTCGTAGCATGTGCAAAGTCATGGTGGTACATCCCAGCGGGTATTACGCTTGGAAAGCTGAACCCGTCAGCCCACGGGCTCGGGATGATCTGCGACTGCAAGGTTTGCTCAAACAAGCCTGGCTTGAAAGTGGTGGTGTGTACGGCTACCGCAAGCTCACACTGGACATGCGGGATCTGGGAGAGCGCTGCGGTAAACACCGCGTGGCCCGTTTGCTCAAGCTCCAAGGGCTGCGTTCGCAAACGGGATACCGGCGCCGCCCTGGGATGCGCGGAGGCAAGCCCGCCATAGTTGCCCCTAACCACCTGCAGCGCCGCTTCGCTGTGGATGAGCCCAATCAATCGTGGGTGACCGACATCACGTACATCCGCACTCACGAGGGATGGCTGTACCTGGCAGTGGTGGTTGATCTGTTCTCCCGTCTGGTCGTGGGCTGGTCCATGGGCAGCCGCATCGATACCGACTTGGTACTCGATGCACTACTGATGGCTCTGTGGCGTCGTCGACCTGATCAGGCGGTCATGGTGCATTCGGATCAGGGAAGTCAGTTCACCGGGCATGACTGGCAGGACTTCCTACGAGATCACAACCTAGTCTCCAGCATGAGTCGCCGCGGTAACTGTCATGACAACGCAGTGGCCGAGAGCTTCTTCCAGTTGCTCAAGCGCGAGCGAATTCGTCGCCAGATCTACACGTCGCGCGAGGACGCAAGGGCAGATATCTTCAACTACATCGAGATGTTCTACAACCCAAAAAGGCGTCACGGCACTGCAGGAGATATTTCTCCGATAGAGTTCGAGAAACGCCATTCCCAACGGCTTAAAAGTGTCTAGGGAATCCGGGGCGATTCAGATTCCCGTATTTACACCATCAGTCAAAGGCGGTGCACGCAAGCTTGGCGTGAGCAATGAGGCAGCCCTCAATGGCATCCTATTTGTGCTTCACACCGGCATTCCATGGGCAGACCTACCTCTTGCCTTGGGCTACGGCAGCGGCATGACCTGCTGGCGACGTCTACGCGATTGGAGTGCGGCAGGCGTGTGGGAGCAACTTCACCAAGCCATGCTCGTGCGACTACGTGAGCACGACCAGATTGATTGGAGCCGCGCCAGTATTGATGGCTCATCGGTGCCAAGCCCCCGGGGGGCCAGGAAACGGGCCCAAACCCCACCGACAGAGGCAAACTAGGCTCCAAACGTCATCTCGTTGTGGATGCTCGGGGCATTCCGTTGGCTGTGCTTGTCAGTGGTGCTAACAGACATGATTCCATGCTGTTCGAGCGCTGCATGGATGCAATTCCTGCTATCAAAGGTTTGCAAGGCCGCCCTCGCAGGCGGCCTTACAAACTTCATGCAGACAAAGGCTATGACTACCGACGCTGCAGAGCACATCTAAAGAAACGAGGGATCCTCAGCCGCATTGCAAGGCGAGGTGTCGAGAGCAGCGAGAAACTGGGTAAACATCGCTGGGTCGTGGAACGCACCCACGGGTGGTTTGCAGGCTTTGGAAAGCTGCGAATCCGCTTCGAGAGGCGACTGGACATACATCGCGCCTTACTCAAATTGGCTGCAGCAATCATCTGCTCACGCTTCGTGGATAGGTGGTGTTAGGTTCTATGTTTCGCGTCAAGCAGTTTTCGGCAGCAATTGCTCGGGGTTGAACACCGTATTGCCTCGCCAAACAGCAAGGGCCACTCGAAGCAGCTTACGCCCCAAGATCACCATCGACTCTGTCGTTGAGAAGCCCTTAGCGCGAATATGCGCATAAAGCGGCTTGAGCGCTTTGCTGTGGCTGGCAGCGAATGCGGCCAGATACATCTGCCTGCGCAGCAAGGCTGGGCCTCGTTTGCTTAAACGCCTCCTCCCACGCTTTGTGCCAGAGTCATTGGCACGAGGGTCCAGCCCGCTATAGGCAACCAGTGCGTCCGAGTTGGCAAAGTGCAGGCGACTTAAAAGCTCTGTCAGCAGTGCACTGGTTTGTGGGCCAATCCCTGTAATCGACTGCAGTCGCTGGCAGCCTTGGTGCATGGCGTCGTCACTGGAGATCAGGTGCACAACCTGCTCATCAATGGCCTGCAGCAGGGCTTTGAACGATTCCATCAAGTGCACCATCTGCGGCCCGGGTAAGTCAACCGCCTTGAGCGTCTGCTTCAAGGCTGCCTGGTGCGCGCTAAGCTGCGCACGTCGAGTCAGCAAGAGATGGAGCTGCTGCTGAACGGGTGTGCCAGGCTGCCAGGGATACAGGCTTTGAACATGCTCCTGCAGATAGCGCCGAATCACCACGCAGTCCAGAGCATCGCTTTTAGCCCTGGCGCCCAGTGCCTTGGCATAAAAGAACACATCCCGGGCATTGAGCACATACACATTCAGCCCTGCTTGCAAAGCCAGTTGTGCGAGCAGCAAGTGGTAGCGCCCTGTAGATTCCATGGCGACAGAGCAATCTTGGGGTAACGAGGCCAACCAGCGCATGATCGCAGATGTGTCATTGGTCACGCTCACGGCAGCTTGATCGCCAACGCTGATGACCAACTCCGCTTTGGAGACATCCACTCCGATAAAGGTCGTTTGCATAACAGCACCTCCAACAAAGACAATGGCTTGTCGGGGTGCCTGTTCCACCTACGTGCGTTGGCTTGCCTTCAGATCGGCAGTCACGCAGCCTGATGGCTACGTGCTGCTCAGTTCCTTATCGACGCTATGAGGTGGGGTGGGAGGGATCTAACTCAGTCGGTCTGCGCAAACAGCCGATAGCGACTCTTGTCCCTCACCCCGACACCGTAAACATACAAGCGGCTCTTAATACTCCATAAACATCCGCTGCAGCTCCGCCGTGCTCGCACCCTTGGTCAGCGCCAGCATGGTCAGCAGGCGGGCTTTTTCGGGGCGCATGTCGTGGGCCACGACCCAGTCGTACTTGTCATCAGGCTGCTCGGCATTGCGCAGCACAAAGCCGTAGGGCACGCGCGATGAGCGCACGATCAGCACGCCTTTGCCACGGGCGTCCTGCAGCGGCTTGACCATGCGGTCGGCCACCGAGCCGTTGCCCGTGCCGGCGTGGATGATGGCCTTGGCACCGGCATCCACCAGCGCGTTCACGGCGGTGGGCTGGACGCTGCCGTAGGCGTAGACGATGTCCACCTGGGGCAGCTTGTCGATGTTGTCGATATTGAATTCGGAGTTGTTGGTGTGGCGCTTGGCGGGGGCGCGGAACCAGTAGTTCTTGCCTTCGACGACCATGCCCAGCGGGCCCCACTGGCTGTGAAAGGCGCTGGTCTGGATGTTGATGTCCTTGTTCACATCGCGGGCGGTGTTGATTTCATCATTCATGGTGACGAAAACGCCTTTGCCGCGTGCATCCTTGGATCCTGCCACGCTGACGGCGTTGAGCAGGTTCAGCGCACCATCGGCCGACAGGGCGGTGCCGGGGCGCATGCTGCCGACGACGGCGATGGGCTTGTCGGTGTGCACGGTCAGGCTCAGGAAGTAGGCGGTTTCGGCCAGCGTGTCGGTGCCGTGGGTGATGACAATGCCATCCACATCGGGCTGCTTGGCCAGTTGCGAGACGCGCTTGGCAAGGGTCAGCAGGTTGTCGTTGGTAAAGCTCTCGGAGGCGATCTGAAAGACTTGTTCGCCGCGCACATTGGCGGTGTTGGCCAGCTCGGGCAGGCCGGCCAGCAGCTTGTCCACAGGCACTTTGGCGGCGGTGTAGGTGGCGCTGTTGACGGTAGAGGCCCCTGCGCCCGCAATGGTGCCGCCCGTGGCCAGCACGACGACATTGGGCTTGGCGGTCTGCGCCTTGGCGGTTGCTGCGGCTGGGGATGCATCTTGCGCCAGCGCTGCGCCGGGGGCAGACATGAGGCCCAGAACGGCAATGGTGGCGGCCAGCAGTGTCTGGCGGAAAGCTTGTTTTTGCATGAAGTAGTGCTCCGATGTGAAAGAAGCCGGTCTCTTGTGGAGCCGGGGTTCACACCATGCAATAGCCATGCCGGGCTGCCCATTCGCGCAAATCCCGATGGTGGCAGAAATGCCGCAGGGTCAGTCCTGATTTGATAGCTTTCAGCGCTTGTTAAATAAGGGCTTTAGGCCTGAAAGACTTGATTTTGTAACGGCTTAGATGCTCAGCGGGTCCACATCCACCAGCCAACGCACCAGCGGGCGATGCTCAGGCAGGCCGCGCAGCCAGTGCAGATATTGCTGCCAGGCGTTCAGAAAGCGCAGCAGGGCGCTGCGGTTGCTGGCTTCCAGCAGCATCTGGGCACGTTCCACATTGGCCACGCGCTGCACGGCCATGGGTATGGGCGGGTAGATGAAAACCTCGTCCAGATAGGGCAGGTTCGCATCGCGGGCGACCTGGGTCGCTGCGCTCAGAAAAGCCTGGGCGGCTTCCTGCGTGCGGGCATCGGCACGCACGATGGCCTGGAAGGCATAGGGCGGCATGCCTGCGTCTCGCCGCTCCTGCAGTTGCTGGCGGGCAAAGGCCGGGTAGTCGTGCTGGCGCAGCGCGGTATAGACGGCGTTTTGCGGGTCGTAGGTCTGAATCCACATCTCCGGGTGGCTGCCTTGCGCTTTGACGTACTGCGCATCGCGCCCGGCGCGGCCTGCGGCTTGCATCAGCAGGCAGAACAATCGCTCTGGCGCACGGTAGTCGCTGGAGTACAGCGCGCTGTCGGGCTGCACGGCGGCCACCAGTGTGATGCGGCGAAAGTCATGGCCCTTGGCCACCATCTGGGTGCCGACCAGCACATCCACATCGCCCGCGTGCACCTGGGCTAACTGCTCTTCAAGGCTGCCCTTGGCCTTGGTGGTGTCGGCATCGATACGGGCCACACGAGCCGGGTCGCCGTCGGGGCGCTGCACATTGCGCAGCAGGCGCTCCAGCTCTTCCTGCAGTTGCTCGGTGCCCTTGCCCAGCGGCAGGATGTCGGGGTTGCCGCAACTGGGGCAGGCAAAGGGTACGCGCTGCGTAAAGCCGCAGTGGTGGCAGCGCAGCGTGCGGTCGCCCTTGTGAAAGACCTGGTGGGCGCTGCAGTGTGGGCAGTCGCTTTTCCAGTTGCAGTCGGCGCAAAACAGCACGGGCGCAAAACCTCGGCGGTTGAGCAGAACCAGGCTTTGCTCGCCGCGCTGCACGCGTTCGGTAATGGCGGCAATCAGCGGAGGTGAGAACACGGCCTTGCGTGGTTGCTGCGTCATATCCACCAGACGCACCCTGGGCAGCGAGGCTGCACCAATGCGGCTGGGCATATTCAGGCGCAGGTAGCGGCCCACATCGCGGTCGCTGGCGTGCCAGCTCTCCAGCGACGGCGTGGCGCTGCCCAGAATCACTTTGGCCCCGCTGTCGCGCCCGCGCCAGAGGGCCAGATCGCGGGCCGAATAGCGCGCGCCTTCCTGCTGCTTGTAGCTGGCGTCATGTTCTTCATCCACCACGATCAGCATCAGCTGCGGCAGGCTGGCAAAAATCGCCATGCGCGTGCCCAGCACAATGCGGGCGCGGCCGGTGTGGGCGGCCAGCCAGCTTTTCAGGCGCTGCGGGTTGGTCATGCCGCTGTGCATGCTCACAACAGCTTCCTTGCCGTACTGGGGCACAAAACGGGCCACAAAGCGCTCTTCCAGCTGGGGTGTGAGATTGATCTCGGGCACCATCACCAGCGCCTGGGCTGCGGGGTTGGCATCCAGCACAGCCTGCACGGCCCGCAGATAGACCTCGGTCTTGCCGCTGCCGGTGCTGCCGTACAGCAGGAACGGGCCGGGTTCTTGCTCAATTTGTGCAAAAACCGTGGATTGTTCTGCGCTGAGTGCTACTAATTCAGGAGTTTTGAGCGCTTCTGCAGGGGGCGCGGATGGTTCTGCGGTGGCCTGGGCCTCGTCTGCCACTGCTGCCGCCTGAGCTTTCCGGGGCTTGCTGGTCTTGGCCTTGGGGGCTTTGGGTGGGGCCAGCCGGCGCTCCAACTGCTCGGGTGTCATATCGCGCAGCTGCGGGGGCAGGGCCGTCACCGCAATTTCGCCCACGCTGCGCTGGTAGTAATGCGCGGCAAAGGCCACCAGCCGCCGCCAGCCGGGGGTGAGCGGCGCAATGCCCTGCAGCACCGCCGTAATGCTGCGCAGCTCCACCCCCTCAGGCAGGGCCAGCGGGGCGGGCGGCGCATCCCAGACCACGCCCAGCAGCTCTCGCGTGCCCAGCGGCACGCGCACCAGCGTGCCGGGTGGCAAGGGCTCATCGCTGCGGTAGCTCAGCAACTCGCCCACGGCGCTATGGGCGGGCGTCTGAACGGCGACGTTGACGATGTGGTTCATGCGTGGGGAAAGGGGCGAGGCGCTGGCAGCCAGCAGGAGGAGGCAATAGATCTATAGCAGATTTTGATGCTGCTGCAGGCTTTGCGGCTTGTGGATAACTTTGTGGGGGAAATTTCCGCAGAGCGCTCATGAAGACTATCGGGGCCGCAGGGTTGTTTTGCTTTCTCTCAAAGCGAGAACTTGAAAATATAAATAAAACAATAACTTATTTAAACTTTCTGGTGGCCTGTGGTGCATGGAAAGCTGGCTTTCACCCACAACCCTGCTTGTGCACATCTGTGCATAAATGAGCGGGAGGGGGCTGTCAAGGCCGAAGCTCCCTAGACCTAAATGTGTCTAAATTCTTTTGTAAAGACGATAACTCGCTAAGAAAATAGCGCTAATGCATGCTGTGGCCTTGCTTTGCAAGCACTCATGCCTTGTTTTTGTGGATAACTTGCAGCGAGTTTTCCTGCGGCGGAAAAAATAAAAAAATCGTGAAAGTTTGTCTGAGCCTCTGAAATCTGTGATTTCAGAAAAATATCAAAATAAATCAATGGTTTGAATGAATTTGCGCGACATCTGCAGCCGCAAATGTCGCGCAATAACCATTTCTGAGTCTTGGGTTAAATCAAGGGTAAACCCTTGAATTTAACCTCAAAGAAGGTCTCAGGCGCGCAGCTTGCGCGAGTGGCTGTGCACGGCTTCCACCAGTGCGGCCACATGCTCGGGCGGGGTGAACTGGCTGATGCCGTGGCCCAGGTTGAAGATGTGGGTGGGGCCGGTGGTGGTCTTGTCGGTGTGGGGCTTGCCAAAGCTGTCCAGCACGGCGCGGGCCTGTGCGGCCACTTGTTCAGGCTGGGCAAACAGCACATTGGGGTCGATATTGCCTTGCAGCGCCTTGCCGGGGCCGCCGACTTCACCGCCCACAATGGCGCGGGCTTTGCCCAGGTTGGCCGTCCAGTCCAGACCCAGCACTTCGCAGTCCAGCGCATTCATGTCCTGCAGCCAGATGCCGCCGCCCTTGGTGAACACGATACGGGGCACATCGGTGCCATCCACGCCGGTGCGTTTGAGCTGGGCCAGCACGCGCTTGGTGTAGGCCAGGCTGAACTGCTGGAACATGCCGTCGGCCAGTACGCCGCCCCAGCTGTCAAAAATCATCACGGCCTGTGCGCCAGCGTCGATCTGGGCGTTCAGATAGGCGGCCACGCTGTCGGCGTTGACTTCCAGAATGCGGTGCATCAGGTCGGGGCGCGAGTACATCAGCGACTTGACGGTGCGGTAGTCGTCGCTGCCCTTGCCTTCGGTCATGTAGCAGGCCAGCGTCCAGGGGCTGCCCGAGAAGCCGATCAGCGGCACGCGGCCATTGAGCGCCTTGCGGATGCTGGTGACGGCATCGAACACATAGCGCAGCTTGTCCATATCGGGCACAGCCAGCGCAGCCACGGCGGCTTCATCGCGCACGACCTTGGCAAAACGGGGGCCTTCGCCTTCGGCAAACGACAGGCCCAGACCCATGGCATCCGGCACGGTCAGGATGTCGCTGAACAGAATGGCGGCGTCCAGCGGAAAGCGCTCTAGCGGCTGCAGCGTCACTTCGGTGGCGTAGTCCACATTCGTGGCCAGGCCCATGAAGCTGCCAGCCTTGGCGCGGGTGGCCTTGTACTCGGGCAGGTAACGGCCCGCCTGGCGCATCAGCCACAGGGGCGTGTAGTCAGTAGCCTGGCGACGGCATGCGCGCAGGAAGGTGTCATTGGTCAGGGGGGCGAAACTCATGCCTTGATTGTCGCCCACTCTGGCTTTTGTATTCAGCACAATCCCGAGCAGCAATGCACACCTCTATGGCTTGATGTCGTGGCGAAGAACCCTCAAGGGTTTTCATGGGTGTAAGCACTCGCAGGGCAGGAATATTATTTGCCGACCAATCGGTAAATTCTGTTTGTTCAGTCGTTCCCCTGTCACAGGAGTGAGCATGTCCGAGCCCCTTGTTCTGGTCGATCATCGCGGTGCCATCTGCACCTTGACGTTGAACCGCCCGCAGGCCCTCAACAGCCTGACGCAGGCAATGCATGTGGAGCTGATGGCCGCCTTGCGTGCCGCTGCTGCAAATTCAGGAGTG
This sequence comes from Comamonas fluminis, assembly GCF_019186805.1. NCBI lineage: Bacteria > Pseudomonadati > Pseudomonadota > Betaproteobacteria > Burkholderiales > Comamonadaceae > Comamonas > Comamonas fluminis. The sequence goes on from NZ_CP066783.1 coordinate 396,205, forward strand.
CGCTGCGTTGTATTGATGGGCGCTGGACGCGGATTCTGTGCAGGACAGGATCTGGCCGATGAAGGCGCGGCCCCCGCTCCCGCGGGCCAGCCACCCACCGATCTGAGTGTGCTGATCGAGCGCCACTACAAACCGCTGTGCCTGCAGCTGCGCAGCATGCCGGTGCCTGTCATTGCTGCGGTCAACGGCGTGGCGGCTGGCGCCGGTGCCAATCTGGCCCTGTGCTGCGATCTGGTGGTGGCAGCCGAGTCGGCCAACTTCATTCAGGCATTCACCAAAATTGGCTTGCTGCCCGACAGCGGCGGCACCTGGCTGCTGCCGCGCCTCGTGGGCCGCCAGCGTGCGCTGGGCCTGGCCCTGCTGGGCGACAAGCTCTCGGCCCACGATGCCGAGGCCATGGGCCTGATCTGGAAAGCGCTGCCGGATGCGGGCTTTCAGCTCTCGGTGGCGGATATGGCCGCCAAGCTGGCCGCCATGCCTGTTCAGGCATTGATTGCCACCCGCAGCGCCATTGATGCGGCCCAGCACCTGAGCTTTGAAGAGTCGCTGACGCTGGAAGCGCAGACGCAAAAGAAGCTGGGCTCGGCCCACGACTATCTGGAAGGCGTTTCGGCCTTCATGACCAAGCGCGCCCCTGTGTTCAGCGACCGTTGAAGGAAGGCCGACCCATGACTCCTCAACAAACCGCAGAACTGGTGCGCGATGGCATGTTCGCCCGCGACCGCGCGGCGCAAAGCCTGGCCATGCGCATCACCCACATCGCGCCCGGCGAAGCCACGATAGAAATGGCTGTGCGGGGCGACATGCTCAACGGCTTTGACACCTGCCACGGCGGCTACATCACCACGCTGGGCGACACCGCGTTTGCCTATGCCTGCAACACGCGCAACGAGATGACGGTGGCATCTGGTCTGGCGGTGGAATTTGTGGCCCCTGGCCGCCCCGGCGATGTGCTGGTGGCCGAAGCCAAAGAGCTTTCACAGGCCGGGCGCACAGGTGTTTACGACGTGACGATTCGCAATCAGCAAGGCCAGCTGATTGCGCTGTTTCGCGGCAAGTCCTATTCCATGAAGGGCAAGCCTACTGTGCCCCCACAGGCCTGAAGAGGTAACCACCATGAATGCCAGAACCCCTGCTGCGCTGGATGCGATCGAAACCGCCAGCCGTGATGAAATTGAAGCGCTGCAGCTGCAGCGCCTGCGCTGGACGGTGCAGCACGCCTATGACAACGTGCCGCATTACCGCAAAGCCTTTGACGCCAAAGGCGTGCACCCGTCGGACCTGAAAACGCTGGCTGATATTGCCAAGTTCCCCTTCACCACCAAGAAGGACTTGCGCGACAACTACCCGTTTGGTCTGTTTGCCGTACCGCGTGAGCAGATCACGCGCATCCATGCCTCCAGCGGCACCACGGGCAAGCCCACGGTGGTGGGCTACACCAAGAAAGACATCGACGTCTGGGCCGATCTGGTGGCGCGCTCCATTCGCGCTGCGGGCGGCAAGGCGGGCGACATGATTCATGTGGCCTATGGCTACGGTCTGTTCACCGGCGGGCTGGGTGCGCACTATGGGGCCGAGCGTGCGGGCTGCACCGTCATCCCCATGTCGGGCGGGCAGACCGAAAAGCAGGTGCAGCTGATTACGGACTTCAAGCCCGACATCATCATGGTCACGCCCTCGTACATGCAGGTCATCATCGAGGAAATGCAGCGCCAGGGCATGGACCCTGCGAAAAGTTCGCTGCGTATTGGCATCTTTGGCGCAGAGCCCTGGACTGAGGCCATGCGCCAGGAACTGCAGACCAAGGGCGGGCTGAGTGCGGTGGATATCTACGGCCTGTCTGAAGTGATGGGGCCGGGCGTGGCCAGCGAATGTGTGGAAACCCAGGATGGCCCGGTCATCTGGGAAGACCACTTTCTGGCCGAAATCATTGACCCGGACACGGGTGAAGTGCTGCCCGACGGAGCAGAGGGTGAACTGGTCTTCACCTCGCTTTCCAAAGAGGCCATGCCCATCATTCGCTACCGCACGCGAGACCTCACGCGGCTGCTGCCGCCCACGGCGCGGTCCTTTAGGCGCATGGGCAAGATCGTGGGCCGCTCGGACGACATGCTCATCATCCGCGGCGTCAATGTTTTCCCCACGCAGATTGAAGAGATCGTGCTGCAAAACGAGCAGCTCTCCGGTCAGTACCAGATTGTGGTGACGCGCGACGGCAATATGGACCAGGTCGCAGTGCGCTGCGAGCTGCAGCCCGGCAGTGCCGGCGAAAAGCAGCAACTGGCCGAGTGGGTGCAGCAGCGCATCAAGACCATGATCGGCATCAGCACGGCGGTTGAAGTGCTGGGCAGTGATTCCATAGAGCGCACGCTGGTGGGCAAGGCCCGCCGCGTGATTGACAAGCGTTCCCGTTAAGGAGGGTTGCACCATGTACACCCAGGCTCTGGATTTGATGGCCAAGGAAGGCAAGACGGAAGCTCCTGTATTGCGCAGCGCCGAAGAGGTGCAGTTGCAAGAGCGCTTTGATGCACGCATTGATGCGGGCGACTTCATCGAAGCCAAGGACTGGATGCCCGACCATTACCGCAAGACTTTGCTGCGCCAGATCAGCCAGCACGCGCATTCGGAAATCGTCGGCATGCTGCCCGAAGGCAACTGGATTACGCGGGCCCCCACGCTCAAGCGCAAGGCCATTTTGCTGGCCAAGGTGCAGGATGAAGGCGGCCACGGCCTGTATCTGTATGCCGCCGCAGAAACATTGGGTACCAGCCGCGATCAGATGTTTGATGCGCTGCACACCGGCAAGGCCAAGTACAGCTCCATCTTCAACTACCCCACGCTGAGCTGGGCCGACATGGGTGTCATTGGCTGGCTGGTCGATGGCGCGGCCATCATGAACCAGGTGCCGATTTGCCGCTGCTCCTATGCGCCCTATGCCCGTGCCATGGTGCGCATCTGCCGCGAAGAAAGCTTTCACCAGCGCCAGGGCTTTGACAGCCTGATGGTGATGATGAAGCAGGGCACGCAGGCGCAAAAAGACATGGTGCAGGAGGCCGTCAACCGCTGGTGGTGGCCCACGCTGATGATGTTTGGCCCCACCGATGACCAGTCGCCCAACTCCGCGCAGTCCATGCGCTGGGGCATCAAGCGCATCAGCAATGACGATTTGCGCCAGAAGTTTGTTGATGCCTCGCAGGAGCAGGCCCAGGTGCTGGGTGTGAGCTTCCCCGACCCCGACCTGCGCTGGAACGAAGAGCGCCAGCACTACGACTTTGGCGCCATTGACTGGGACGAGTTCTGGCGCGTGGTGGGCGGCGACGGCCCCTGCAACCGCGAACGCCTGGCCGCCCGCGTCAACGCCTGGGAAGACGGCGCCTGGGTGCGCGAAGCCGCGCTGGCCCACGCCGCAAAGCACAGCGAAGCCCCGCGCAAGCAGGCCTGAATCGATCTGAATAACGGAGCCCACCATGAGCACAGCCCCCGAAAATCAATCTCGCAACGAATGGCCGCTGTGGGAAGTCTTTGTTCGCAGCAAAGCCGGTCTGGACCACAAGCACTGCGGCAGTCTGCACGCGGCCGACGCGGCCATGGCCATCCAGATGGCGCGTGACGTCTACACCCGCCGCCAGGAAGGCACCAGCATCTGGGTGGTGCCCTCGGCGCAGATTGTGGCCAGCGACCCGGGCGACAAGGATATGTACTTCGACCCTGCGCAGGACAAGGTGTACCGCCACCCTTCGTTCTATCAGCTGCCCCACGCCGTCAACCACATGTGAGGAGGGCGCCATGCAACACAGCATCACCTTGCAGGACGACCTGACCCAGCAATACCTGCTGCGCATCGGCGATACCTGCCTGATTCTGGGGCAGCGCATTGCCGAATGGGCGGGGCATGCTCCTGTTTTGGAAGAAGACATTGCGCTCTCCAACATGGCGCTGGACCTGATAGGTCAGGCCCGTGGCGTGCTCACGTTGGCAGGCAAGGCGTCTGGCCACGATGAAGACCAGCTGGCCTTTCTGCGCGAGGAACGCCACTACTACAACCCCACGCTGGTCGAGCTGCCACGCGGCGACTTCGCCTTTACCGTGCTGCGCAACACCATGGCGGCCACGCTGCTGGTGTTGCTGTGGGACGCGCTGCAAAAGTCCAGCAATGCAGAGCTGGCCGCCATTTCTGGCCAGGCCTTGAAGGAAGCGCGTTACCACCAGCAGCATGCAGCCGACTGGGTGGTGCGCCTGGGCGACGGCACGGATGAATCGCACCGCCGCGCACAGGCCGCGGTGGATGCGCTGTGGCGCTACACGCCTGAGCTGTTCAGCGGCGATGCGGTGGATCTGCATGCCGACAAGACCGGTCTGGGCCCCGCCTGGGGAGCTTTGCATCAACAGTGGCAAGCCCAGATGGATGCTGTGCTGCAAGCTGCAACTTTGGTAGCGCCCAAGGATTCGGCCTTTATCAGCACCGGCAAGCGCGGCGTGCATAGCGAGCACATGGGCTACATCCTGGCCGAGATGCAGCACCTGCAGCGTGCCTATCCGGGCGGAGTCTGGTGATGAGCGCCGCAGCCTCCATCGCTGAATCGCCACGTGTGCTGCAGGCCTGGGCCGTGCTGGCGCAGATTCCCGACCCGGAAGTGCCAGCTGTGACGCTGTGCGATCTGGGCATGGTGCGCTCGGTGCAGGAAAGCGGTGATGTGCTGGAAGTGGCTCTTACGCCCACCTACTCTGGATGTCCAGCTACGGAAATGATAGAGCAGAGCGTGGTGGATGGCTTGCAGAGCGCGGGCCTCGGTCCGGTACAGGTCAAGCTGCAGCGTGCCCCCGCATGGACTACGGACTGGATCACGCCTGAGGGCCGCGACAAGCTGCGTGCCTATGGCATTGCCCCACCCGGTGCCGTGCAGGCGCACGAGCCCATCACCCTGCGATTCATGCCGCGTGAGCAGTATCAGCAGCAACGCACAGCAGCCTCGGCCGAGATTGCCTGCCCGCGCTGCGGCAGTGTGCAGACCGAGCGTTTGTCCGCTTATGGATCGACGGCCTGCAAGTCGCTGTACCGCTGCGTGAGCTGCCACGAACCCTTCGAGTACTTCAAACCCATCTAGGCCAGCGAAAGAAGCCCATGAGTACCTTGTTTTACCCCCTGACGGTGCGCTCGGTGCAGCCTGATACGGCCGAGGCTGCCATTGTGAGTTTCGATGTGCCCGATGAACTGCGCGAGCAGTTTGCCTTCACCCAGGGCCAGTACCTGACGCTGCGCAGCGAGGTCGATGGGCAGGACCTGCGCCGCAGCTACTCCATCTGCGCGGGTGTGGATGACGGCCAGTTGCGCGTGGGCGTGCGCCGTGTGGATGGCGGTGCGTTTTCGAACTGGGTGCATGAGCAGCTCAAGGCTGGCGATCAGATTCAGGTCATGCCGCCGCAAGGGCGCTTCTTCATTCCTGTCGAGCCACAGGCGCAGCACCACTATCTGGCGGTGGCGGGCGGCAGCGGCATCACGCCCATTCTGTCCATCATCAAGACCGTGCTGGCGCGCGAGCCGGGCAGCCGCTTCACGCTGCTGTACGGCAACCGCAGCCTGCAGTCCACCATGTTCAAGGAAGAGCTGGACGACCTCAAGAACCGTTATCTGACGCGGCTGGTGCTGCACCATGTGTTCTCACGCGAGGAGACTGAGGCGCCGCTGAACATGGGGCGCATGAACCAGGCCAAGGTGGCCGATTTGCTCAAGGCCGTGGCGCCTGTGGCAGATCTGGATGCCGTCTTTGTCTGCGGGCCCTATCAGATGAATGACGAGGTGGAAGCCGCCTTGCTGGCCGCTGGCGTGCCCGCAGAACGCATTCATATCGAACGCTTTGGCGTGCTGCCCTCTGCGGGCGGCTCCGCAGGCGCGGCCAATCCGCGCAGTGAGCAGGATGCAAAGACAGCGCAGATCACACTGATTCGCGATGGGCTGACGCGCAGCTTCCCGTTCAAGGCGGCCCACGGCAATTTGCTGCAGGCGGCAGAAGCTGCGGGGCTGGAAGTGCCGTATTCCTGCACCTCGGGCGTGTGCGGCACCTGCCGCGCCAAATGCACGCAGGGCGAGGTGCGCATGGAGCGCAACTTTGCTCTCAACGCGCAGGAAGTCGCGCAGGGCTTTGTGCTGACCTGCCAGTGCCACCCTGTCAGCGCTTCGGTTACGCTATCGTTTGATGAGCGTTAAGCGTTCGTCATCAAATGGTTTCATGCAGAAACTGATCTGAAAGCATTGAAGAGAAAGCGCAAGGTGCTACGAAATGGCTAGAGGGCGAGCTGCCGGTTACGACGATCAGCGAGAGCAAATCCTGCAGCAGGCGGCAGCGCTGTTTGCGCGTCAGGGCTATGCGGCCACCAGCATGAACGAGGTGGCCCAGGCCTGCGGTCTGTCCAAACCGGCGATCTATCACTACTTTCGTGACAAATACGCGCTGCTGTTTGAAATCTGCAATACGCATCTCACGCGCCTGCTGGCGCTGGAGCAGGCGGCCAAGCAGTCAGCTCTGCAGACCCCGGGCGTCGATGCCGAGCAAAGCCTGCGCCAGTTGATTGCCAGTTTTGTCGAGGAATATGCGCTGTCCGCCCATGCCCATCGTGTGCTGACGGAAAGCGTGCGTTATCTGCAGGGCGACGACCTGCAACAGGTTTTGAACAAGGAGCGTGCGCTGGTGGCGGGCTTTAGCGCAACACTGGCGCAGATACGCCCTGACCTGGATGAGGCAGGGCTTTCCAAGGCCATCAGCATGCTGCTTTTTGGCATGATGAACTGGATGTTTACCTGGTTGCGCTCTGATGGTGCGTTGGATCAGGAGGCGATGGCTCAGCTGGTTGCGGACTTGTTTCTGGGTGGAATTGGGGAGGTAAAAACCCCGAGCCTGAAAGCTGAAAAAAAGCTGGCGCAAATATAGTTACCAAGATAAATTTCTGGCTTTGAGAGATTGAATATGTACCGAGGAACTGAACGGCCAACCCGATAAAAAAGCCGTCGTTCAAGGATATGCCCGCTGTGATTTTTGTGTGAACCACTTCAAGGAGACAAACATGAAGCGCATTGCAAAACTGGGTCTGGTAGCTGCCGCACTGGCTGCCGTATGGGGTACGGCCATGGCCGATATCACGGTGGGGGTGGTGGTGTCGGCCACAGGCCCTGCCGCATCGCTGGGCATTCCTGAAAAGAACACGGTGGCACTGATGCCCCAGACCATGGGAGGCCAGAAGGTCAATTATGTGATTCTGGATGACGCATCGGACACCACGGCGGCGGTCTCCAACACCCGCAAGCTCATCAGCGAAAACAAGGCCGACATCATCATCGGCTCCAGCACCACGCCCAACTCGCTGGCCATGATTGATGTAGTCTCTGAGAGCAAGACCCCCATGATTACGCTGGGCGCCTCGGCTCGCATCATCGAACCCATGGATGACAAAAAAAAGTGGGTCTTCAAGGTGCCGCAGAACGACAGCATGATGGCCGGCGCCATTGCCGACCACATGGCCAAGAGCGGTGTGAAGACAGTGGGCTTCATCGGCTTCAATGACGCCTACGGCGAAGGCTGGTTGCAGGAATTCAAGAAAGCCACCGAAGCCAAGGGCATCAAGCTGGTGGCAACAGAGGCGTTCTCGCGCACCGATACCTCGGTGACAGGACAGGCGCTCAAGATCATGGGCGCCAAGCCTGATGCGGTGCTGGTGGCGGGCTCTGGCACACCAGCAGCACTGCCTGAAAAGACGCTCAAGGAGCGCGGCTACAAGGGCAAGTACTACCAGACGCACGGCGTTGCCAACGCGGACTTCCTGCGTGTGGGCGGCAAGGATGTGGAAGGCACGCTGCTGCCCGCAGGCCCTGTGCTGGTGTCGCACCAGTTGCCTGACAGCCACCCTGTGAAGAAGACGGCCGTGTCCTATGTGGACAGCTATGAAGCCAAATATGGCAAGGGCAGCGCAGCGACCTTCGGAGGTCACAGCTGGGATGCTGGCAAGGTGCTGGAAGCAGCTGTGCCCGCGGCGCTGAAGAAAGCACAGCCCGGCACACCAGAGTTCCGCGCTGCACTGCGCGATGCGCTGGAGCAGACCAAGGGCGTGGCGGGCGCGCATGGCGTCTTCACCATGTCGCCTACAGACCACCTGGGCATCCAGAACGGTGTGGTCATGGTCAAGATCGAAAACGGTACCTGGAAGTACCAGCCCTAAGTTCGTCTAGCTCCTCTCATCTCGTCCTGCGAATGCCCTGAGGCATGCAGGCGGGGTGGGCTGTGGGCGGCTTCAGCGAAAGTCTCCATCATGGATTTGCAGATCGCCTTGCTGCTTGGGCAGGATGGCATTGTCAACGGCGCCATTTATGGCCTGCTGGCGGTAGCCCTGGTGCTCGTTTTTTCCGTTACCCGTGTCATCTTCATACCGCAGGGTGAGTTTGTTTCCTTTGGCGCGCTGACCCTGGCCATGATGCAGGCCAAGCACATGCCATCCACACTCTGGCTGCTGCTGGCGCTGGCCGCTGCGGTGCTGGTGATTGATATTTTTCGCTCCTTTACCGGGCGTGAGGTGAGCTGGCCCGCATCGCTGTTCTGGACCGTTCTGGTGCCTGGGGTGGCGTTCGTGCTGGCCTATGTGCTGCGCCCTTCATCGCTGATGCTGCAGGCCGTCACCACGCTGGCCATCATCACACCCATGGGGCCGCTGATGTACCGGCTGGTGTATCGCCCGCTGGCCAATGCCACGGTGCTCAGCCTGCTCATTGTTTCCGTAGCTATGCACGGCGTACTGGTGGGGCTTGGGTTGTATTTCTTTGGTGCAGAAGGCTCGCGCACACCCGCGTTTTCTGAGGCATCTTTCCAACTGGGTGACATTCCTGTTTCGGGGCAGTCGCTGGTTGTTGTGGGTGTTGCCATCGTGCTGGTGTTGGCGCTGTTTGTGTTCTTTGGCCGCTCCATGGTGGGCAAGGCGCTGCGTGCCACTGCCATCAACCGTGTGGGGGCGCGCCTGATGGGAATTCCCACAGGTCTGGCTGGGGATGTGAGCTTTGCACTGGCCGCGCTGATCGGCGCTATTTCGGGCCTGCTGATTGCGCCTATCACCACGGTGTATTACGACACCGGCTTTCTGATCGGACTCAAAGGCTTTGTGGCCGCGATTGTGGGCGGTCTGGCCAGCTACCCGCTGGCGTTGGCGGGCGCCATTCTGGTGGGCATGCTTGAGGCGTTTTCCTCCTTCTGGGCCAGTGCATACAAGGAAGTGCTGGTCTTCACCCTGATCATCCCGGTGCTGTGGTGGCGCTCGCGTAACAGCCATCATGTGGAGGAAGAAGAATGAGCTCGCCCCTGCCTTCTCAAACTGCGGCTTCTCAGCCTGCCTCCATTGCGGCGGTGCAGCAAGGTCGCCAGGGCCTGATCAGCGCCCGTGTGCTGACGCTGATTGCCCTTGTTCTGCTGGCCGTTTCCTGGAATTTTCTGCCCGACTTCACCGTGGTGGTGTTGTGCTACATCGGCCTTTACTCCATGGTGGCTCTGGGCCTAGTGATGCTGACGGGCGTGGGCGGCATGACTTCGTTTGGTCAGGCGGCCTTTGTGGGCGTGGGAGCCTACGCCACGGCCTGGGTCTGCACATCGCCTGTGGCAGCGAACGCCTTGGGCGGCATCTTCGGGGCTCAGGCTCTGCCCTGGCTGGGCTTGCTGCTGGGCTTTGTCATCACCTTCATCGTGGCCTGGGTGCTGGGCTCTGTCACGGTGAAGCTGCAGGGCCACTATCTGCCGCTGTGCACGATTGCCTGGGGCCTGAGTCTGTACTACCTGTTCGGTAATATGGAGTTTCTGGGCGGCCAGACCGGCCTGACCGGCATTCCTGCCATCAAGGTCGCGGGGCTTGATCTGTCTTCGTCGCGCACGATTGGTGTGGTGATCTGGGTGGTGATGCTGCTGGCCATGTGGCTGCTCTACAACCTGCTGGATTCGCGGGAAGGCCGGGCGATTCGCTCGCTCAAGGGCGGCCAGGTCATGGCGGAATCCATGGGCGTCAATACCGCGCGCTACCGCGTCAAGCTCTTTGTGTTGGCGGCCCTGCTGGCCACGCTGTCGGGCTGGCTGTATGCGCATATGCAGCGCTTTGTCAGCCCTGCGCCGTTCAACCTGAACATCGGTATCGAATACCTGTTCATGGCCGTGGTGGGCGGTGCAGGCCACCTGTGGGGCGCCGTGCTGGGGGCCACCATCATTACCTTGCTCAAGGAAAAGCTGCAGGACATCTTGCCTGCGCTGCTGGGCAGCAATGGCAACTTTGAAACCATTGTGTTTGGCCTGCTGATGGTGCTGGTGCTGCAGCGTTTTGCCGAAGGACTGTGGCCCACGCTGCAGCGGCTGACTGCTGGCGTGATTCGCAAGCCGGAAAAAAAGGTGCAGGCCGAACCCACGGCGCTGGATCAGCGCGCTTTGCCCGCCGTTGATACGGTGCTATTGAAGGCAGAGCATGTGACCAAGCGCTTTGGCGGGCTGGTGGCCAATAACGATGTATCCATGTTCTTGAAGGCGGGCGAGGTTCACGCCTTGATCGGCCCCAACGGTGCTGGCAAGAGCACGTTCTTCAACATGATCTCGGGTGTGGATTCACCGACCGAAGGCAAGGTGCAGCTCATGGGCCAGGTCATGGGCGATGCCCCGTCGCGTCAGTTCGCGGCGCTGGGGCTGGGTCGTACCTTCCAGCATGTGCGCTTGCTGGGCCAGCGCAGTGTTCTGGAGAACGTGGCGCTGGGCGCGCACCGGCGTGCCCACAAAGGCTGGCTGGCGTCCATGCTGCGCATGGATCGTGGCGAAGAGGCCGCTTTGCTGGCCGAGGCGCGCAAGCAGATCGAGCGCTGCGGTCTGGGCCCTTATGCCGACGTGCCCGCTGCCTCTTTGGCGCTGGGCCAGCAACGTATTGTTGAAATTGCGCGTGCTCTGGCAGGCCAGCCTGCCGCCTTACTGCTGGATGAGCCTGCGGCTGGTCTGCGTCACCTGGAAAAACAGGCTCTGGCCGATTTGCTGCGCCAGTTGCGTGCCGAGGGCCTGGGCATTCTGGTGGTGGAGCACGATATGGAATTTGTGATGAACTTGGCAGACCGCATTACGGTGCTGGAGTTTGGCACAGTGATTGCCGAAGGCTCGCCAGCCGAGATTCAGACCAATCAGCGCGTGCTGGACGCCTATCTTGGCGGTGCCGATGAGGAGGATGCTGCATGAGCGATAAAGCATTGCTGGAGCTGCGCGGCCTGTGTGTTTCCTATGGGCCGGTGGAAGCCGTGCACCAGGTCAACCTGGGTGTGCAGCCCGGAGAAATCGTCACAGTGATCGGCCCCAATGGCGCGGGCAAGACCACCCTGCTTTCCGCGGCCATGGGCTTGCTGCCCTCCAAGGGCGAAATCTGGCTGGATGGTGAACGCATAGCCAAGCCGTCGGTAGAGGCCATGGTGGCGCGCGGCCTGGGGCTGGTGCCGGAAAAGCGCGAGCTGTTTGGCGAGATGTCGGTGGAAGACAACTTGCTGCTGGGCGGCTTCTCGCTGTGGCGCAAGGGCCAGCGCGACCAGAACGCTCGCATGGAGGAGGTATTTGCCATCTTCCCGCGCCTGAAAGAGCGCAGAGCGCAGATGGCGTCCACGCTCTCGGGCGGCGAGCGGCAGATGCTGGCCATTGGCCGCGCCCTGATGGCCAAACCACGGCTGTTGATGCTTGATGAACCTTCGCTGGGCCTGGCGCCGCTGATCGTCAAGGAAGTGCTGCAGGTGGTGGCCAGCCTGCGCAATCATGGCGTTTCAGTGCTGCTGGTTGAACAGAATGCGCGCGCTGCGCTCAAGGTGGCAGACAGGGCTTTTGTGCTGGAGATGGGGGCCGTCGCGCTCAGCGGCAAGGCCAGCGATCTGCTGGGCGACAAGCGCATCATCGAAACCTATCTGGGCATGGGTAACAAGGCCGCTGTCGAAACGGTCTGAGCCTTTTCAGATGCTTGAAAACGCAGCCTCAGGGCTGCGTTTTGCTTTGTGCATGCCTGTCATGCAAACGTCATTGAAATGACTCGCAGGCTTCATCTGCTTTTTTCACAATAACGGCACGCAGACATACCGTGTGGCACAGGCAGGCCGCCAACTGCGTCTAACACTGAGAGGAAAGCAGAGATGAGGCATCCCGAGGTATTTGATGTGCTGAATAGCCAGTCCATCACCACATCGCAGTCACCACTTTCTCCGCTTTCTTCTCGCTCAAGTCCCACGCACGCCGCAGCGCCCGCTTTGCGCCTGCAGGTGCGCTGGGCTCGCCATCTGGACGAAATTCGCCAGGCACAGCGCTTGCGCTATCAGGTCTTTGCAGAAGAGATGGGCGCAGTGCTGCAGACGCCGGTTGCAGGCCACGATGTGGATGCCTTTGACGACTTCTGCGAACACCTGATGATCTGCGACGAAGAGCGTGATCGTGTCATTGGCACCTACCGTCTATTGACCCCCGCACAGGCGCAGCGTGCAGGTGGTTTGTACAGCGATCAGGAATTTGATCTTGCCCCCATCAACGCCTGGCGCGACAGAACTGTGGAGCTGGGCCGCAGCTGCGTGCATGCGGATCACCGCCAGGGCGGCGTGATTCTGGCGCTGTGGGGCGCTTTGGCTGAATTCATGCAGCGCAACAATCTGGAAGCCATGGTGGGCTGCGCCAGCATTCCCATGCAGTACCCCGGACTGGCCCATGGCGAAGGCCCGGCACGCATCTGGCAGCAACTGCGCCAGACCCACCTGGCCGAGCCCGAGCTGCAAGTGCGCCCGCGTGTGGCTTTGCCGGAAGAGCTGGCTCGCATCAGCCATGTGTCTGCCGATGCACTGAAGGTAGAGCCGCCAGCGCTGATTCAAGGCTATCTGCGTGCCGGTGCGAAGGTGCTGGGTGCGCCAGCCTGGGATAGTGATTTCAATACGGCGGATCTGCCCATCATGATGCGCATGCAGGATCTGCCATCGCGCTACCGCCGCCTGTTTGGGCGCAGCAAGAGCTGATCGTAAACACGTTCTTGGATGCCCAGAAAAAAGCGCCTTGGAATAAGGCGCTTTTCTTTTGTGGTGAGGGTGTTCAGGATGCGTGAGCAGGTTTTTCATCTAGCCCTTCGGCCAGCAGGCCCAGTGCAGACAGGCCCAGGGCCAGCATGACAAAGACATAGGTCGCAGTGGCAATGCCCAGACTCATGCTGTAGGCCCACTGCAAGGCGGTGCAAGCCCAGGCCCACTGGGCATACAGGCTGGTGCACTGGCCGCTGGAAGGCATGTGCACATACCAGGTGACGGCAATCCACATCAGTGCCAGCATGGCAATCACAGTCATCAGCTTGTGATGCCTTGTCTGGTGCATGCTCCACAGCAGAACGCCGGGGATGGCCGCGCCCCAGACAAACATCATCAGCCAGCTCAATGCAGGCGCCTGTGCCAGTGCCTGCTGCAGCCAGTTCATCTTGGGCATTTCGTTGACGAGGCTCAGAACGTCCCAAACAAAGGGAAGAATCAGCCCCGCAATTGCCAGACTGGCCAGACCCAGTGCACGCAGAAACGGATGGCGTCGGGCCGAGGGATGAGAGAGATCGGCATGCATGGCTCACCTCCTGAACGGTTCAGGCGGCCCGCAGGGCTGCTGCGGTAGCGCCTGGGTGGTAGACGAATTCAGTCTAGACCGTTTGCGGCGCCAGTGCCATAGGGGCAGCCTCAGGCTTACATTTGCGCGAGCGCTGTCAGAACCTCAGACTGGCTCAGCAATTCAGACAGCACGACAGGAGGCTTGCCGGGGGCGTACAGCACATAGACGGGCACGCCGCTGCGGCCCAGCGCATGCAGCGCCTGAGTGATGGCAGGGTCCTGGCGCGTCCAGTCAGCGCGCATCAGCTGCACCTTGCGCTGTGCAAAAGCGTCCAGCACCGCAGCATTGCTCAGCGTGGTGCGCTTGTTGACCTGGCAAGTCACGCACCATGCGGCGGTGAAATCGACAAACACGGGCTGGCCTGCAGCTTGCAGAGACTGCACTTTTTCTGCCGACCAGGGCTGCCACAGTTCACTGGATTCAGTGGCCGTTGCGCCAGTTGCCTGGGTGGTAATCAGCGGCATGGCGTAGTAGCCAATACCTGCGGTCAGCAGCACGGCCAAAGTGGTCAGTACGGCGCGGCTTTTGCCGCTCAGGTTCAGCGACCAGATCAGGGCGGCCAGTGCCAGCAGCAGGGCCAGCAGGGCGGCTGCGGCATCCATGCCGCTTTGATGGCCCAGCACCCAGACCAGCCAGACCACGGTGGCGAACATGGGGAAGGCCATGGCATGGCGGAAGGTCTGCATCCACGCGCCGGGGCGGGGCAGCCAGCGCACAACGGCAGGCACAAAAGCCGCCAGCACATAGGGCAGGGCCATGCCCACGCCTAGAGCGGCAAACACGGTCAAAGCCTGTGCTGTGGGCATGTCGATGGCAAAGCCCAGCGATGCGCCCATGAATGGCGCGGTGCAGGGCGATGCAATGGCCACAGCCAGTACACCAGACAGGAAGGAATCCACCACCGGATTGCGTGCCTGTGCACTGGCAAGGCGGCTGGGCAGAATGCTGCCAAACTCAAACAGCCCGGCCAGATTCAGCCCCAGCACGGTGAACAGCGCTGCCAGCAGCGAGACCACGATGGGCGACTGCAGCTGAAAGCCCCAGCCCAGATGCTGGCCAGCGGCGCGCAGACTTAGCAGCAGTGCGCCCAGGGCTATGAAGGAGAGGATGACGCCTGCGGCGTAGGCCAGCCCACCCATGCGCTGGGCGCGCTGGTTCTGGCCGTGACCGGCAAAGCCCAGCACCTTGATGGCCAGCACCGGGAAGACGCAGGGCATGAGGTTGAGGATCAGACCACCGATCAAGCCGCCCAGCAGCGCGGCCCAGAGGCTGGATGCGCTGCTTGCAGGGGGGGCTGCAGGTGCTGCCGCAGCATTTTTGTTGGCCTCCAGCGCAGCGGCCAGTGCGGGCGATACGGTCGCCAGTGCGGCGGCCTTCCATTGACCTTCCACGCTGAGTTCACTGCGCCAGGCAATGGGCTGGCCTTGCGACAGAGCGGCTTCACGCGCCGCAGTGGGCAAAGCGATGACCACAGCCAGTTGCCTGGGCGTTTCACCGCGCATATCGGACAGAGGCAGGCCCTCGGCCACCCAGTCATTGCCATCCCAGCGCTGCTGCCAGTCTTTGCCAGACTCTGCGGCGTGCTTGAAGGTTTCGGCGTTCTCTGGGTAGAACTCCAGCGACTGGCCTTGCAAAGCGGCCGGCAGGCCGGAAATGCGCAGATTGATGCGCTCGTCTCCCTCTGCCGCTTGCACCGTGGCTTTGCCCGTTGCGCTCAGTTGCGTGGGCTGCTGGGCATGGGCCTTGAGAAAGTCGCTGCCATGGGTGGCAGTAGTGCCTTGCACGGGCAGTTGCAGCGTGAATTCGCCGCTTTCGGGAATGCATTCCACGCGGCAGATCAGCCAGTTGGCCGACAGGTGTATTTCAGCCATGCCGCTGGCGGGCGCCTGAAAGTCTGCAGCTACCTTGACGGGCACAGGCAGCAGGATGTCGCCTTCATAGCCATAGTTCACCAGCGGCCCCACGCGCAGTGCATGGGGTGTGGGCCATTCGATGGCACCTGCGCTCAGCCCTGCTGGCAGCTGCCATTGCAAATCAGTGGGCAGGCCAGAATCGCCCGCGTTTTTCCAGTAGGTATGCCAGCCTGGCTCGTGCGTCAGTTTCAGGCCCAGCCACAGCGTTTGCCCAGCGGTCACCCCATCAGGGGCCTGCGCCACCAGTTCTGCACGCACACGAGGCGTCTGAACGACAGAGGCCGGGGCATTGCTGGAGGTTTTAAGGTGAATTTGTGCTCTGGCGCTGGTAGATAAAGCGCTTGCAGCTATCAAAAACAGTGCAAAAAACCACAGCGCAACCGTGCGTGGATGAAGGCGAAGGGGGGTGGAGCGAGACGACATGACCTGTATTGAGAGCGTGAATGCGCAATTTGGTTCCTGCCCGGCACTATGCGCGGGCAAGGTGAAGGCAGCATGAGCAGGGCGGCGATTTCACGGATTACGAATCCACAGTCTTGGCCTGGTTGGCCACGGGGCCAGGCGGCAGGCCTGCTACTTCTGCCGGTATTGCCACGCGGTCGCAGGCGGGCGATTGCTCCAGCAGGGCATCACTGTCCACCGGGGTGGCGCTTTGTGCATCTTCGTCGGGCGGGGTGGCGGCGCTTGCCGGGCCTGAGCTTGTGGGCAGCATATGTGCCTTGCGCCAGTTGCCCCACTGGTAGTACGCCAGAATCATGATGACCGAGACGGCCGAGCTGATGGGAAAACTCCACCAGATGGCATTCACGCCCAGCACCGGCTGCAGCCACTTGGCCGCAGGCACGCGAATGCCCCACATGGCAATGCCCAGAATCAGCATGGGTGCGATCACGGCACCCGTGGAGCGCACAACGCCAGAGAGCACAAAAGTCACGCCAAAGAACAGGAACGAGCCGATGGCGATGTGGTTGAGGTGGCGCGCCACCTCCAGCGAGGCGCTGCCCGTGGGCAGAAACCAGCCCAGCACATGGCGGTCCAGCAGCACGATGAGCACAATCAGGCCGCCCGTCAGCACCACATTGATGAGCATGCCCGCACGTGCCGTGGCGTCCACACGCTTCCACAGGCCTGCGCCCACGTTCTGCGCCGCCATGGACGAGCAAGCCGCGCCAATCGCCATGGCGGGCATCTGCACATAGGTCCACAGCTGCAGCGCCGCGCTATAGGCCGATGAGGTCAGCACGCCAAAGGCGTTGACCATGGAGATCATGGCAATCATGGCCATGGAAATCATCATCAGCTGCACGCCCATGGGCAGGCCTTTGACGATCAGGGTGCGCACAATCGTCCAGTCCGGCTTGAACAGGCCCAGCTGGCGCGGGCCAATCCACAGCGGGTGGCGGCGCTTGTGCAGCCACAGCAGCAGCGCAACAAGGCTCATGGCATTGGCAATCAGCGTGGCCATGGCCGAGCCCTGAATGCCCATGGCGGGCACCGGGCCCCAGCCAAAGATCAGCAGCGGGTTCAGCGCAATATCGAGTACCACCACGATCAGTAAGAACCAGAACGGCGTTCGCGTATCCCCAGAGCCGCGCAAGGCCGCCGTCACAAAGGTGAACATGAACAGCAGCGGAATGGCCAGGAAAATGACCTTGAGGTAGGCCTCGGCCAGCGGCAGCGAGGCCTCGGGCGTGCCCATCCAGCGCATCAGCGTGTGCGACAGCGGCCAGCCCAGCAAGGCCAGCACCAGCGAAATCAGCCCGAAGAAGGTGGCGCTGCTGCCCAGCACGCGCTTGGCCTGGCCGATATTGCGTGCGCCCATGGACTGGGCGATCAGGATGTTGGTGGCCATGCTGACGCCGAACATGGCGCCAATCAGCGCAAACATCACGTTGTTGGCATTGGCGGTGGCGGTCAGCGCCGCTTCGCCCAGGTGGCCGCCCACCCAGACGGCATTGACGGAGCCGTTGAGCGACTGCAGCACATTGCCTGCGAGGATGGGCAGGGCAAAGACCAGCAAGGTACTGGCAATAGGCCCTTGGGTCAGGTCACGGGTTTGCGGCTTGGAAGTCTGGGAGGTGCGGGCTTCGGGCATGCAGCGATTGTGGCGGCTGCTGGCCGTTCTGTGTTGACAGACGGTGACTTCATCGCGAAGAGGCTGCTGCAGCCGCTACGATGACGGATATGAGCAATACCACCTCTTCTGCTGCGCGCTGGCCATCACGCTTCTGGGCCCAGGTCTCGGCCCATGACTTTGCACTGGCGCAGACCAGTGGGCTGGCTGCTGAAACCGTGGCCGTGCTGCCCGTGGGCGCGGTGGAGCAGCATGGCCCGCACCTGCCCATGGGGGTGGATGCCAAGCTGATTGAAGGCGTGGTGGCGCAGGCGCTGCCGCAGCTGCCCGCAGACCTGCCGGTACTGTTTTTGCCGCCGCAGAACATCGGCTTTTCGGTGGAGCACAGCAACTATGCGGGAACGCTGACGCTGACGCCAGCCACGCTGATTGCACTGTGGACAGAGCTGGGTGCCTGTGTGGCGCGCGCGGGCATCAAAA
The DNA here is from genome assembly GCF_019186805.1 of Comamonas fluminis. Classification (NCBI taxonomy): domain Bacteria; kingdom Pseudomonadati; phylum Pseudomonadota; class Betaproteobacteria; order Burkholderiales; family Comamonadaceae; genus Comamonas; species Comamonas fluminis. The sequence goes on from NZ_CP066783.1 coordinate 414,318, forward strand.
AGCTGCTGCTGCTCAACGGCCACGGCGGTCAGGTCAGCATGATGGATGTGGTGGCGCGAGAGCTGCGCATCAAGCATGGCCTGCTGGTCTATAGCGCCAGCTGGTTCGGGCTGGTGGATGACGCGGCCAACCAGCAGTTTTGCGCGCATGAGCACCGCTTTGGCGTGCATGGCGGCGAAGTGGAAACCTCCATGCTGCTGCATCTGGACCCCGAGACCGTGCATATGGAGCGGGCGCAGAACTTCGCTTCAACCTCAGAGGTGCGCGCAGGCAAATATCATTTCATCGGCAATGGCCGCAGCGCCAAGCTGGGCTGGGCGATCGAGGATTACAACCCCGCCGGAGCCGCTGGCAATGCTGCCGCTGCCACCGCAGAGCGCGGCGAAAAGATGGTGCAGTCTGCGGCGCAAGGGCTGGTTGCGCTGCTGGGGGAGATTCATGATCTGCCGCTGAGTACGGTAGGAAATCAGCCGCAGCCGCTGTAACCAGAGCCAAAAACTGGCGCACTCCAAACTAGAGATGCCGAGCTAGAGCCGCCTCGCGGCGAAGGCATCGTCCCCCTCCGCGAAGCAGAGAGGGGGAAGGCGCAAAGCGCCACAGGGGGAGGCTACTGCTTCGGAATGCGGGCTGTAGTGATCACATCCCCCCAGCGCTTGATTTCCGACTGCAGCAGCTTGGCCGTCTGCTCGGGCGTGCTGGCCTGGGCCTGCACGTTCAGCTCGCGCAGTTTCTTGGCTACCTCGGGGTTGTTCACAGCGGCGTTGATTTCCTGGTTCAGGCGCGCAATCACAGCTGCCGGAGTTTTTGAAGGTGCGGCCAGCGCATTCCAGGAAGACGCCACAAAGCCTTTGACGCCAGATTCTTGCGCCGTGGGCACATTGGGAAGCAGGGGAGAGCGCTTTTCGCCCGTCACCGCCAGCAGGTTCACGGCCTTGGAATTGATCTGGCCCATGATGGGCGTGAGAATTTCCACGGCTGCATCGACTTGCTTGCCGCGCAGCGCGGTCACCACGGCGGGCGTGCCGTTGAAGGGCACGATCTGGGCATCAATGCCTGCAGAGGTCTTGAACAGCTCGGCAGCCAGGTTCTGGGTGCTGCCCACGTTGATGCTGCCCAGGTTCAGCTTGCCGGGGTTGGCCTTGGCGTAGCCAATCAGCTCGCCCAGGTTCTTGAAGGGCGACTTGGCATCGGTGATGACGCCAATGTCAAAGTAGCCCAGCGTGGAAATCGGCGTCAGGTCCTTGACCATGTCAAAGGGCAGGTGGTTGAACAGGTTCACCGTCACCGCGCTGCCGTTGGACATGAGGAACAGCGTGTGGCCGTCCGGTGCAGCCTTGGCCACGGTGTCTGCCGCCACAATGCCGCCCGCACTGGGCTTGTTGTCGATCACCACAGGCTGGCCCAGCTGGGTGGACAGCTGTTGAGCCACCACGCGGGCCGTCACATCGGCCACGCCACCGGCGCCAAAGGGCACAACGATGCGGATGGGGCGGTTGGACAGGCCTTCGGCCATGGCCGAGGTGGAAAAACCTGCGATCAAGGCAGCCCCCGCTGCCACAGTGATCAGGGATTGGATGAATGGGCGACGCTTCATGGTCTGTGTCTCTCGGTAGCGCAAATGTAATCAGCACAGTTTGGCGCAAAACCGGAGGGCGGCACAGCAATCTGCCGCTCTGTCTGCTATGCCAGAACGCGATAGCAGTGCTGCACGAACAGCTCGGGGCGCTCAGTCTGCTGCGGGCAGCGCCACCAGCTCGGTCATGCCCCAGTGGTGCATGGATTCGCGCAGCACCAGCAGGGCTGCAGCGAATTCGGGTGTCTGAACCAGTTGCAGATCATGAAAGCCCGGCTGTAGCGCCTGCCGGGCCAGCGCCGAAAACAGGGCTTCCACGGCTTCGCGGCTGGCGCTTTGCGCATCGGGGTGACCGGTGGCGCACTGAATCAGCTGGGCCACCAGCGCATCCTGACTGGCCAGCGTTTGTACGTCGGGCGGCAGCCAGTGGGTGGCGGGCATGACGGCGTCTTCCACATTGGCAATGGCGTTTTCCAGCGCCAGCGCATTGGGCATGCGGTGGTCAAAGGCTTGCGCCAGCGTGGCAAGGCCAATGGGCAGCAGGCGCTGCGCCGTGCCTGCACACAGGGTCAGCGTGGTTTCACCGAGATGGAGCGTTACTTGGTGCATGCAAGATTTGTAGCAGATTACGCATCTGCATCAAAGGCTTGGCAGTATTTTTATGCCTCAAGCACTGGTAACCCAGCTGCGGTGCTCGTCGGTATCCAGGTGGTTGAGGGTGTTGAAGGTCTGCAGCATCAGCCGCTTGGGGTTGATGGTGAACTCGCTCACGGCGATATTGCGCAGCCGCATATTGAGGGCAATCGTCACCTCGGGCGAGGTGCCCAGCACCTGCCCCACGGCGGTAGAGATAGGGCCGCCGCTGCTGACCAGCAGCACATTCTGGCCGCTGTGCTGGTGGCGTACTTCTTCCAGCACCTGGTGCACGCCGCCTGAAAAGCCTTCCCAGTCGGGCATGCCTTCGGGGCTGATGGTGCCGCCCATCCACTGCGCCAGCGTATCGCACAGCAGGCGAAAGTGGTGGCGGTACAGCTCGGGGGTATCGGGCCTGGGCAGCGGCGCGGGGTGAATGGCGTGCAGCAGCGCTGCGCTGTCATATTCATTGAGGCCGGGGCGGCTTTGCGCGCCGGGCGCGGTGCTTTGCAGGCCTTGCACAATGCCTGCCAGCGTCTGCTGGTGGCGCTTGAGTGTGCCGGTATAGACGGCGTCGAACTTCAGCCCTCGTTCACGCCAGTACTCTCCCAGCCGGACGGCCTGCGCCTGTCCGCGCTCGCTGAGCTGGTCGTAATCATCTGCGCCAAACGAGGCCTGGCCGTGGCGCACAAGGTAGAGGGTTCCCATGGGCGCGATTGTGTTGCGGCGGGTTTGCACGGCGCTGTCATACGGGCGACCAGATGGCGCTTGGGTGACAGCCGCAATTGCCACAGGCCGCGTCTGGTATGTGTGCTGAGCCGGGATCAAGAACGGTTAAGATGATTGAGAGCTATTCGCAAAAACATAAAAACACGCTCCGCTTTCGGTACTGGTTCATGGACTTCTTGCACTCTGGTGGCAAGAGGCCTGCTGGTTCTGAGGCGGAGCGTGTTTTTTTGTGTCTGACTTCATCTTCTGGAGCCTTCCATGTTTCGACGTCCCCTGTTTGCACTGGCCGCCGTTGCCAGCCTGTGCGCTCCTGCGCTGTCCGCTCATGCTGAGGACATCACGCTCTACACCACGCGCGAACCCGCGCTGATTCAGCCGCTGCTGGCGGCCTTCACGGCCCAGACCAAGGTGGGCGTGAAGACGGTTTTCGTCAAGGATGGCCTGCTGGAGCGCGTCAAGGCCGAGGGCGAACGCTCTCCAGCCGACGTGCTGATGACAGTGGATATCGGCAATATGCTGGATCTGGTGGACGGTGGCGTGACCCAGCCGGTCAAGTCCTCGGTGCTGGAAGCGGCCATTCCCGCCCAGCTGCGCGATGCGGGCAACCAGTGGTTTGCGCTGTCCATGCGCGCCCGCGTGCTGTACGCCGAAAAGGACATGAAGCTGGGCGCTTTCCGCTATGAAGACCTGGCTAAGCCCCAGTTCAAGGGCAAGATCTGCAGCCGCGCGGGCCAGCACCCCTACAACACGGCACTGATCGCCGCCATGATTGCCCACGACGGTGAGGCCAAGACCGAGCAGTGGCTCAAGGGCGTCAAGGCCAATCTGGCGCGCAAGGCCACAGGCGGCGACCGCGATGTGGCGCGCGACATTCTGGGCGGCATCTGCGATGTGGGCCTGGGCAACACCTACTACGTGGGCCACATGAAGGCTGCCAAGGAAGGCACGGACGCCCGCAAGTGGGGCGATGCCATCAAGGTCATCAAGCCCACGTTTGCGGACCCCAAGAGCGGCACGCACATCAATATCAGCGGTGCATCGGTGGCCAAGCACGCGCCTCACAAGGCCGAAGCCGTGAAGCTGCTGGAGTTTCTGGTGTCCGAATCGGCCCAGAACATGTACGCCCAGGCCAACTACGAGCACCCTGTGCGCAAGGGCGTGGCACTGGACCCCGTGGTGGCCCAGAGCATTGGCGATATCAAGATCGACCCGCTGCCACTGGCTGAGATTGCCAAGCATCGCAAGCAAGCTAGCTTGCTGGTCGACAAAGTAGGCTTTGACAAATAACTGAAGCTCCCCCTGAGGCGCTTTGCGCCTTCCCCCTCTCTCTACGCGCTTCGCGCTGCGGGAGGGGGACGACAGCCTCGGTGCGGGGCGGCCCTTCCTCGCTGTCCCACTCTTTTGGGGCATGCCTGCTTGAGCGCTACGTCCTGAATGTGGCTTCTTGCTGGTGGAATTTGAGTTTGAATGCTGCGTCCTTTTTGGGGACGCAGCTTTTTGGTTTTCTGGCGCGACAGTTCTTCGCAGTTGATGTTTTCCTTTCTTCGTTCAGGGCTGCGGCCCGTCGGTCCTGTGTGGCAGGGCGCAAGCTGGTTGATTGCGCTGGGGGTGTTTGCGCCCATTGCTTCGCTGGTCTGGCTGGCGCTGGGGGCTGATTTTTCGCACTGGCAGGATTTGCTGCGCTATGTGCTGCCCGATGCCGCCGCCAATACAGGCTTGCTGCTGCTGGGCGTGGGGCTGTTGGTGCTGATTGTCGGCACAGGTTGCGCCTGGCTGGTGACGGCGTATGACTTTCCGGGGCGGCGCTGGTTGCACTGGGCGCTGCTGCTGCCGCTGGCCATGCCCGCCTATATCGTGGCCTTTGCCTACCTTGATTTGCTGCACCCTATCGGCCCGGTGCAGGGTGCGCTGCGTTGGCTGCTGGGTTACGACAGCCCGCGCCAGTGGCGGCTGCCTGATTTGCGATCGATGGGCGGCGCCATTTTTGTGCTGGGGTTCACGCTCTACCCCTATGTGTATATGACGGCGCGGGCCATGTTCATGACCCAGCCTGCGCATTTGATGGAAGCGGCCCGCTCGCTGGGCGAAACCCGCTGGGGCGCGTTCTGGCGCGTGGCCCTGCCCATGGCGCGGCCCGCGCTGGTGGTGGGGCTGAGTCTGGCCCTGCTGGAGACGCTCAACGACATTGGCGCCTCCGAATTTCTGGGCGTGCATACGCTCACCGTGTCGATTTACACGACCTGGGTCACGCGTTCTGATCTGGCGGGTGCGGCGCAGATTGCCTGCTCCATGCTGCTGGCTGTGGTGGCCCTGGTCTGGCTGGAGCGCAGAGGCCGCAGCCGCCAGCGCTTTGGCTCGGCCCAGCGCATGCGGGCGATTGAGGCGCACCGCCTGCCCGCCCGCACAGCCTGGCTGGCTACGTTGTTCTGCAGTGTTCCTGTGCTCATTGGCTTTGCCGCCCCAGCCGCCTATCTGGCCTGGGAGAGCGCCAAGCGTTTTGCCCAAGGCACGGGCATCTCAGCGGGCTTGCTCTCCAGCCTGCTCAACACGCTGGGGCTGGCACTGGGCGTGACGGTGATTGCGGTGGTGGCCGGTTTGGTCATCGCCTGGGCCACGCGCACCAGCGTCAGCACGCGTGCGCCTTCGCGCTGGCAGGCGCAGATTGCGGCGCTGGGTTATGCCGTTCCCGGAACGGTGCTGGCCATTGGTCTTTTGACACCCGCGCTGGCGCTGGATGCGGGCCTGGCCCAGTTGTTTGGCGCCGAAGGCCTGCCGCTGATGGGCCTGGGCGTGGTGCTGGTCGTGGCTTGCGTGATTCGCTTTCTGGTCATGCCTGTGGGTGGCATCGAGGCGGGGCTGGCCCGCATACCGCCCACGCTGGAGCAGGCCTCGCGCCTGCTGGGCGAAAGCCGTCTGGGCACGCTGCGCCGCGTGCACCTGCCGCTGCTGCGCCCGGCCATGGCCACCAGCGCCATGCTGGTGTTTGTCGATGCCATGAAGGAGCTGCCCGCCACCTTGCTGCTGCGTCCGGCTGATTTCGACACCCTGGCCACCTGGCTCTATGCCGAAGCCGCACGCGGCACCTATGAAGAAGGCGCGATTGCCGCGCTGTGCATTGTGGTGGCGGGCCTGATTCCCGTCATGCTGCTGGCGCGAACCCAGTTATCGGCGGCGAAATCATGAATTTCAAGAAAAATATCGCTGTAGCCAGCGTAATTCACTGGCTTGTTGCTATGAATTTGGGTGAACTGGCATGACCGCATCCTTGCGAATTGAACAACTGCAACTGGGCTATGACACCCCCAAGGGCCTGCAAACCGTGTTGCGCGGCTTTGATCTGCAGGTGCCTGCTGGCCATATCGCCAGCCTGCTGGGCCCCTCGGGCTGTGGCAAAACTTCGGTGCTGCGTGCCGTTGCGGGCTTTGAGCCTGTGCGCGCGGGCAGCATTCATCTGGGCGAGCGGCTGCTGTCCGGCTCCAAAGTCCATCTGCCGCCCGAGCAGCGCCATGTGGGCATGATGTTTCAGGAGTACGGCCTGTTTCCCCACCTGACTGCAGCCCAGAACGTGGGCTTTGGCCTGCGCCGCAGCAGCAAGCCCGAGCGCGATCAGCGTGTGCAGGAACTGCTGGCTGTGGTGGGCCTGGCCGATTCAGGCAGCAAATTCCCGCATGAGCTGTCCGGTGGCCAGCAGCAGCGCGTGGCGCTGGCCCGGGCCTTGGCGCCGTCTCCGGCCTTGCTGTTGCTGGACGAGCCGTTTTCCAATCTGGACGCCGCCACGCGTGAGCGCCTGACGGCCGAGGTGCGCGACATTCTGCGTGCGGCAGGCCAGACGGCGATTCTGGTCACGCACAACGCGCAAGAGGCCGAAACCATGGCCGACCAGATCTGCCACATGACGCCTGCTGCAAAAAGTTAGCAAGCACTTTTTCCGAGCAGGCGCCCACAGCGCTTTACTGGGGGCAAGTTCGCCACACTTGCGGCGGTATCCACGCGATTCTGTAAAGAACCAAAAAATGCCATGCTACGCTGTCGGCCTTGCTGCGCGGCTTCGCTGTGCGGCGCCCTTACAAACTGCCATGGCGCCCTGCAGGTGCCGGTGCATTGCCCTCATGCCTTCTGGAAGGAATCGTCCCGTGTCCACCTCTGCCACCCAGTTCAAGCTGACTGCCTCGAACCACCCACGCAGCGCCGAAGCGCGCGCCAAGATTCTCGAAAAGCCAGGTTTTGGCCTGCACTTTACCGACCACATGGTGGCCGTGCGCTGGGAAAAGGACGCCGGCTGGCATGACGCCGAAGTGATGCCCTATGGCCCCATCTCGCTGGACCCCGCCGCTGCCGTGCTGCACTACGGCCAGGAAATTTTTGAAGGCATCAAGGCCTACCGCCACGCCGATGGCTCCATCTGGACCTTCCGCCCCACGGCCAATGCCCAGCGCATGCAGCGCTCGGCCAAGCGTCTGGCTCTGCCTGAGCTGCCCGTGGATCTGTTTGTCGAGTCGCTCAAGCAGATCATTGCCGTGGACAAGGACTGGGTGCCCGGCGGCGAAGAAGCCAGCCTGTACCTGCGCCCCTTCATCATTGGCGACGAAGTGTTCCTGGGCGTGCGCAGCGCGCACAAGGCCAGCTACTACGTGATTGCCAGCCCTGCAGGCCCCTACTTTGCCAAGGGCGTGGCGCCCGTGGCCATCTGGCTGTCCACCGACTTTGCCCGCGCTGCCAAGGGCGGCACAGGCGCTGCCAAGTGCGGCGGCAACTACGCTGCATCGTTGCTGCCCCAGGAGCAAGCCTACGAAAACGGCTGCTCGCAAGTGCTGTTCCTCGACCCTGCCGAGGGTAAGTACCTGGAAGAGCTGGGCGGCATGAACGTGTTCCTGGTCTATGGCAAGGAAAACAAGCTGGTCACCCCCGCGCTGTCGGGCAGCATTCTGGAAGGCATCACCCGCGACTCCATCCTGCAACTGGCGCGCGATCGCGGCATGATCGTGGAAGAGCGCAAGGTTTCTGCCGATGAGTGGAAGCAAGGCGTGGCCAGCGGCGACATCACCGAGGTGTTTGCCTGCGGCACGGCTGCCGTTATCACCCCCATCGGCCAGCTCAAGGGCAAGGATTTCTCCGTGGGCGACATCAACGCGCCTGCTGGCGAAGTCACCCTGGCGCTGCGCAAGGAACTGACCGACATCCAGTACGGCCGTGCTGCTGACCGCCACGGCTGGCTGGTGCGTCTGGACGCTTAATCAGCTTCAAGGTTTAAAAAAGCCAGACATCCTTTCGGGTGTCTGGCTTTTTTCTTGGGCGAGCGCTGATGTGGGGGGCTCAGAGCAACACCGAGCCGCTGACCACGGTGACGGTATGGCCGCCCACCCAGAGCTTGCCATTGCTGCCGGTTTGCACATGCACCTGCCCGTCGCGGCCCACGCACACGCCCTGGGCGGCGATATAAGGCGTTTGCAGCAGGCCTTCGCCCGTCAGCCACTGGGCCAGCGCGGCGTTGAGGCTGCCAGTCACCGGGTCTTCGCTGGCAGTCTCACCAATCAGGGCACGGACTTCAAGCCGTGGCTGTGTTGACGATACCTTTTTCTGCGCCGCTTCTTCTGCCTGCTTGGCAAAGGCGCGGGCTTCTCGGCTGGAGCGGCCAATCAGCGGTGCATCGTCTTCCGCTTCATAGATGGCAGCCAGACCAGCCTTGGCATCCAGCTTCTTGAGTGCTGCAAAGTCGGGCTCCACGCCCAGCACGGTATCGGGTTCGTCCAGCAGCAGGCCCAGCCAGGGCGAGCCGTTATAGAGGCGGCGGGCCATCAGCAACTGCTCTCGCGCTAGGCCCAGCGCCTGCAGCATGGGGGGCAGTTCTTCTTCAGATACTTCTTGCAAGTCCAGCGAGGGTGCTTCGAAAAAAAGAGCGCCTTGCGCATTCGCCGTAATGGGTACAAGCCCTTTTTTGCACTCCTGCAGCACTTGATCGGGGTTGTGCGGCTGGCCGCCCTGGGCCAGCCAGGCATGGCAACTGCCCAGCGTGGGGTGACCAGCAAAAGCCAGCTCGCCCGCAGGCGTGAAGATGCGCAGCAGATAGTCGGCACCTGCGGCCAGACCTTGGGCGCTGGGCTGCATCACAAAAGTGGTTTCCGACAGATTGGTCCAGCACGCAAAAGCCTGCATTTGCGCATCGCTCAGTCCATCGGCATTCAGTACCACGGCCACGGGGTTGCCGAGCAGCGCGGTTTGCGTGAATACGTCCACAGTCATGGTGGGACGGGTGAGGGGGCAGGTGGCGGCGTGGGCAGACATGGGCAGCGATTGTCGGCAAAAAGAAAAACCGGCGCTGCACGGTGGTTCCGCGCAGCGCCGGTTGATGGAGCATGCCGCCGGGCCATCACCTATCAGGGACAGCGAGCAAGGGCCGCCCCTATGCTTAGGCTGTCGTCCCCCTCCCGAAGAGAGAGGGGTAAGGCGGGGCCGCCTAGGCGCGTGAGCGCCGCAGGGGGAGCCTTCAGATCACAAGCAGGCTTTGATCGCGTCTGCGAGTGCCTTGATGCCAAGATTGATCTGCTCAGCAGACACCGTCACATACGACAGGCGCAGCGTGTTGACCTGCGCATCGCCTGCATAGAAGGGTGCACCAGGCACAAAAGCCATATTGCGCTCCACGGCCTTGGCCAGCAGGGTCTGAGCGTCCATGCCTGCAGGCAGCTTGACCCACAGGAACATGCCGCCCACGGGGCGGGTCCACTGCACATCCAGACCGGCCATTTCGCGTTCCAGCGCCATCAGCATCACGTCGCGCTGGGCCTTGTACATGGCGCGGATGGTGGGTACGTGGCGGTCCAGGAAACCGTCTTTGATGACTTCGGCCACCACGCGCTGGTTGAAGCTGGGGGTGTGCAGATCGGCGGCCTGCTTGGCTTGCGTGAGCTTGCCGTAGACCGACTTGGGCGCCACGATAAAACCAATGCGCAGGCCGGGGGCCAGCACCTTGGAGAACGAACCCATGTAGATCACGCCCTCGGGGTTGCGTGCAGCCAGCGGCAGCGGGGGCTGCTCTTCGTACCAGAGGTCGCCGTAGGGGTTGTCTTCAATCAGCGGAATGTCCAGCGCTTTGGCCTTTTCCACCAGCGCCTGACGGCGGGCTTCGCTCATGGTGCGGCCCGTGGGGTTCTGGAAGTTGGGCAGCACATAGGCCAGGCGGGCTTTGTCAGCGCCGCTGCCTGCTTGCTTTTCGAAGTCGGCAATCAACATGCCTTCGTCATCGCTGTCCACACCAACGGGCACAGGCTCCATGGGGGCGAAGGCTTGCAACGCACCCAGATAGGTGGGTTTTTCCACCAGCAGGCGGCTGTCTTTATCCAGAAACACTTTGCCGATCAGGTCCAGCGCCTGCTGGCTGCCGGTGGTGATGAGGATTTGTTCGGGATCGACGCTCCAGGGCAGAAAATCGGCAATCGCCTGACGCAGCGGGGCAAAACCTTCGGTGGTGGAGTATTGCAGGGCAGCCGCGCCATCACGCTGCATGACGGACTGGCAGGCGGCGGTGAACACATCCAGCGGAAAGGCTTTGGGGGAGGGCAGACCACCGGCCATGCTGATGATGCCGGGGCGGTCAGTCAGCTTGAGGATTTCTCGGATGGCGGAGGAGTTCATCTTGGCAGCGCGTTCTGCCAGCGTCCAGCTTGTCATAAACAGGTCTCAATCTCTAGGTTGCCAGCCCCTCAGGGGCGCTGGCCAATATGGGTGTTGATGCCGTGGCCGCAGCTTGAAGGGCGCAACGCAAAAGCGTCGTCACCATGCACCAGCATGCGGTCTTGTTCTGTCGTGGCCCGCTCGCTGGTGTGGGCGGGCAATGGCATGGGGTTTGGTCTGCTGCCGGTCAGGCGCCAGACCATGGCCTTAGCCCTGTGTACAAGGCGGCCAATGGGAGTGATGACTTCAATATACGCCTGAGACCATTACAGTACCTATACAGACAGGCTCACAATAATGGCCTCTGTATTGGTTGCGGCTTCAATACAGTTCAGCGTTTGGGTCCGGCACTTCAGTCCGGCACTTCAGTTCTGCGATTTGGCTTCCTATGTCGACATCTCTTTCCCGCCAGGCGTCCTTGACACTGACTCAGCAACTGGCCGAGCGTCTGGCCGAGCGCATTCGCATGCATTTGCTGCCCGCCGGGGCACGCTTGCCCTCGGTGCGTGAATGCGCACGCCAGCACAACGTCAGCTCCTATACCGTGGTGGCTGCCTATGACTTGCTGCAGGCACAGGGCTTGGTAGAGGCCAGACCGCAGCGCGGCTTTTTTGTGCGGGATTTTGTGCAAAATCCGCTTCAAGTCAGCGAAAGTAGCTCACATGTAGCTATCAAAAAGAGAGTTGGCGATAGTCCGCTGGGGCTGGCACCGGGCACGCGCATCAACGCCTCCATGCTGATACGCGGCATGTTTCTGGAGAGCGTGGCGGGCAAGCCCCAGCCCGGCGCGGGCGTGCTGCCGGCGGAGTGGCTGGATGCGAGCTTTCTGGCCGCAGCCATGCGCAAGGTCACCAGCGGCCCGGCGCTGCGCGAAACCCTGGTGCGCTATGGCGAGCCCATGGGCGACAGCGGCCTGCGCGAGGCGCTGGCGCGGCGCATGCAGCGCATTGGCATTGCCGCATCGCCCAGCCAGATCATTACCACCATGGGGGCCACGCAGGCGCTGGACATCGTCAGTCGCGCCCTGCTGCAGCCGGGCGACCCGGTGATGGTGGAGGAGCCCGGCTGGGCGGTGGAGTACGCACGCCTGGCCGCCATGGGCATGCGCGTGCTGCCTGTGCCCCGTGGGCCGGAAGGGCCGGACATGGCCGTGATGCAGCGCTATTGCGAAACCATGGCGCCCAAGCTGTATGTCAGCGTCAGCGTGCTGCACAACCCCACCGGCTACAGCCTGAGTGCCGCCAGCGCCCATGAGATCCTGCAGATGGCGCAGCGCCACGGCTTTTATGTGGCAGAAGATGACTCTTACTGCCACATCGCCCCCGACCACGCGCCGCGTGTCACGGTGCTGGACCGTTTGCAGCGCAGCATCTACATCAGCGGCTTTGCCAAGGTGCTGGTGCCCAACTGGCGCCTGGGCTATATCGCCGCGCCGCCCGAGCTGGTGGAGCGGCTGCTGGACGTCAAACTGCTGTCCACCTTATCCACTCCCACGCCCATGGAGCAGGCGCTGGCCCTGTGCATGGAGCAAGGCCAGTTGCGCCGCCATGCCGAGCGACTGCGCCAGCACCTGGACAAAGCCAGAACCCGCAGCGTGGCGCTGGCGCAGGCTGCGGGCTGCCATTTTGTGTCTGAGCCTGCAGGCATGTTTGGCTGGGTGGATACCGGCGTGGATACCGAGGTGCTGACCCAGCGGCTGCTGGACGAGGGCTACATGATTGCGCCCGGCGCCATGTTTCACGCCAGCCGGGGATCAAGCACCTGCATGCGCATTAACTTTGCAACCACGCAGGATGCGGCGTTTTGGCGGGTGTTTGAGAGGGTTGTGGCGCGGATGCGGGAGCAGGGGTAGGTGATTTTTTGTGGGGTGTGGATGGTTAAGAGGGCGGTTTTGAGGGGCGATTGTCTTTGAACGACCCCACGCCGCCTTTCCAGGCAGTCTCCCAAAGCAGCCATTCAAGATGGGTTCAAGTCAACGCTGTAGTGTCACTAGAGTGCTGACTTTTTGCTTGAAGCAGTTTCGAATCTTTTGATCGAGTTCTTCGGGCTGAAAGCACTAGGATATATAACCTATAGATTAGCGCGACCAACTCCTACCTTCGATGTCATTGGTGCAGACTTTTTTTACTTCAATCATTACCTCTCTTGACAAAGGGTGGGCGACTTTAATTGCGGCTTGCCTTGCTGCATTCGTCTCTTTAGTGAGCATGGCCATTTCAATTGCAGCTTCGCGTGCCAATGCAAGGTTAGTCGCTCGCCTAACGGACTCAACGAACCTGAGCAAGGAGGCTCGTGAATACAGGCTAAAGCAACTAACCAGCTTTTACGATCCTGTTTATACGCTTCTCGCGGCTAATAAATCGATCTTCGAAAGAATTGGCCCAACTTCTTCCGCACGACGAGAGAAAAAGTTCAATGACGAAGAGACAGCAGAGGTTTGGCAAAAGCTTTCCAATGAGGTAATTGTTCCAAACAACATCAGGATATGCGAGATTATTCATGCAAATCTGCATTACCTGGCAGAGTCCGAGGACGAAGCGATCTACCTTGAGTTTTTGACCCACGCGCACGCGTACCAAGTCTTCAAGCAAAATCCCTATGAGGCGTACCGCTTATTCCCGTTTCCCAAAGATATCTTTGAATTAGTAAAAGCCAGCCGGTCTGGGCTTCGCTCGGGTCTTGCGAAGCACTATCGTCAATCTTTCAAGTGAGAATTAATGTCACTAATTCACTCTCTCATGCGTTACAAGAACGAGGGGCGTATCGACTCCTTCGATATGCACAGTGACAAGAAGGCAACCGTAAGGCTCCCAAGTCAGAAGTCTTATATTGTTTACATGTCTCGCGACTACATCATCGGTGCGGCAGAGATTGAAGAGGCTGCTGATGCACCAAGTGCCAATTTCGTTGTTTACAACAGCTGGGACACCCTTGGGCAAGGAGCGTCTCGGGAAGCAAATCGCCTCGGCATGGAGGTTCACAAGTTCGGGGCTTTTGGCCATCGACTCGATGAACTCAACGCTGGTGGATGAAGCCATCGATTGGCTGCTGCTTCACTGTCACTCAGATCTGGCTCTACAGCTTTACTTATACGGCTCTTTCTTGAGTACCCCTGGGGATGCGGCTGACGTGGATTTATTGGTGATTTATCCGGAGGGGAAGGCGTTAACGGCAGCTCGAGATCGCCATGTGCTTGAGTCCAAGTTCACAGACAGATTCGGACTGCCTCTCCACGCAATCTATCTTTCTGACAGCGAAAGCTTAGAAGAAGCTGATTTCATACAGCGGCTACTCACGAAGGCGAAGCGCTTACGCTGAATGCTGCTTATGCCGCTTCACTCAGACAAACGGCGGCAAGTCAGAAGACGATGCAGGTGTGTCCTGCGGCACACCTGCCCACAGCCTGAATTGCGTGCCGCAGGCGCAGCCACACGGTGGGAGCGGACGGCCTGCGAGATTTGTGACGAAATTGGCTCATCGTCTAAGTTCTGTGCTGAGGTACAGCTATCAATTCGATAGGGAGGCTATCTGGCTGTTAGTATCCGGTATTCGCCCCTTGTGCCCACGCCTGCAACGGCAAGTTCTTGGGGCTGGCAGTTGCACCGCAGAGTGCAATTGCATCGTCATCACTTCTACGGCAATGTGTTTGAACGGAGCGTCGAAGACGTGAAGTGAGTTTTGCCGTACAGCCCCAAGAACTTGACGGCGCAGGTTGCCCCGTAGCGTAGCGAAGGGGTCGGGGGCAGTAGGGGCCTCGCTCTTTGCCTACTTTCTGGCTACAGAAAGTAGGTCGGCAAGGCGGGCCGAGACCCGCTGGGGGCGTCTAGCCCCCTGTCATTCAAGCAAGCATGACACTGGCAGTGCTCACGATTTCCATGAATGGCTGAGATTTGAGTCAAATCGGCCTCAAGTCAAGGCGTTTCATTGACTATCCGCTATCAAAAAAAGAGTTCTGATATTCAATGAGGCCACGGCTAGGGCTCAGTGGTCGGAATCAGCCGCTACAGCAGCGGCTTGATAGGCCCCTGGTGAATATGGCAGCCGCTTTGCTGCAGCAGCTCACCAAAGGCATCAGACATCAGATATTCGAACTCTACGGGGCGCTGACTGCCAATGGCGTCACCCTCCACCACGCCGCTGGCCGGGTGGCACATCAGCAACCCGCCTTCGGCCATGTGGGGCAGCCAGCCCGCCATCTGCGCGCCATAGCTGGCGGCATCGGGGGCGTCGAAACCATAGACACCGCCAAAGCCGTGGTTCATGGGAATGCCGCGATGGCGCATCTGGCGCGTGGCGGTCCAGCCGCCAAGCAGGGCAATGATGGCGGCTTTGGGGCTGCGCCACAGGCCTGCGGCTGGTGCGGTAGAGCGCACCCAGGGCATTTCGTGCGCGGCGTAGCGGGCTTGCAGTTCGGCCTGCATGGCGTCGCGAAGGCCGGGCAGCTGGTGCACATGCTGGTGGCCGTCGATAAAGTCTGGCGCCGTGCCCATGGCTTGCTCGAAGGCGTCCAGTTGCTCACGCCAGGCTTTGCGCATTTGCGCTGCAGGCATTTGCCGGGTGTAGGCATTGCGAATCACCGTGCCAAGCGCCTGCGCTGCGTGCGTGCCGCCATGGTCTTCCGTCAGATTGAAGTGCAGGCCGACGGAGAGCCGGGGGCGCAGTTCTTTCAGTGCTGCCGCAGCCTGTGGCCAGCGGGGCGAGCTTGTCATGCAACTGGTGGCAGACAGGCGCGCAGCAAGGGTGAGCTGGCGCACGGCATCATCCACCAGTGGGTGCAGGGCGTAATCATCAGCGCACAGCAAGATGGTGCGTGAGGTGTTTGTGTGGTTCATGCGGTGTGGCGTGCCTTGAACGCCCAGAACTTGCTCATGACGAAAGTGCCAATGGCGACCAGTACCAGCACGGCGGCCAGGCTCCAGAAATAGTGCCAGTGCAGCCAGTTCAGAGCGATGTAGTAGAGCACCTCATTGGCCACAAAGGACAGGCAGGCTACTGCGAAATAGCGTGCAACCACAGACCAGTCTTGCGCTTTTGACTCTGAAAAAGTGAGCAGCGCGTGGCCGTTGTAGCTGACAATGAAGGCCACCAGAAATGCCAGCACATTGGCCGAAAGAGGTGGCATGTGCAGCAGTGAAACCAGCAGGCCAACAACCGCCAGATGCGTGGCCGCAGCAGAGCCGCCTACCAGCACAAACTGAAACAGTTGCGGCAGCTTGCGCAGCCATTGCAGAAGCTGGGCGATCACAGCTTGTCGCGCAGTGGGCTGCGGTCTTCGTCGTGAGCGATCAGATAAGTGGGGCGGCGTTTGACTTCTTCGTAGATACGCCCGATGTATTCGCCCAGAATGCCGATGGACAGCAGTTGCACCCCCGAGAACAGCATGATGCTGGCTGCCAGCGTGGGCCAGCCGCGCAAGGGGTTGCCAAAGAACATGGTTTCGATGGCAATCCAGAAGCCGTAGGCCAGTGCCATCAGCGAAATCGCGCCGCCCACCATGCTCCAGATACGCAGGGGCAAGGTGGTGAACGAGGTCAGGCCTAGCAGGGCCAGCGAGCCCAGACGGCGCAGGTTGAAGCTGGAATTGCCCGCGACGCGGTCTTTGGGCACAAAGGGCAGGGCTACCGTCTTGAAGCCAACCCAGGCGTACAGGCCTTTCATGAAGCGGTTGTGCTCGGGCAGGGCCTTGAGGGCGTCGGCCACTTTGCGGTCCATCCAGCGGAAGTCCCCGGCATTGGGCGGTAGCTTGACGGCGTTGCCGGAGTTCATCACGTGGTAGAAAAGATTGGTGCCCATGCGCTTGGCACCGCTTTCTGCACCGCGATCGGTAATCACGCCATAGACCATTTCGTAACCGGCCTGCCACAGCGCATGCATTTCGCTGAGCATTTCCAGTGGGTGCTGGAAGTCGGCATCAATCAGCAGCACGGCATTGCCGCGAGCGTGGTCTATGCCGGCAGACAGGGCGGCTTCCTTGCCAAAGTTGCGTGACAGCGCCAGGTAGCGCAGTGGCAACTCGCTTGACAGGCGCATGACCATCTCATGCGTGTTGTCCCGGCTTCCATCGTTGACCACCACGATTTCATAGTCCGGCGTCAGTTGCTGAACGGTCTGCGCCAGCGCACGCAGAAAGCCTTCGATATTCGCTTGCTCGTTATATGCAGGGACCACACAGCTCAGCCGCAATGGCGGGCGCGGCAACTGGGCTGGCGGGGCTGCGGGTGCATATTCGGCGTGGAAATCGGTCATGACGGGGATTTTCGCGCAAGTCGGCCAGCGCTTTCAGTCGTGTGGTGCTTTGAGGGCCAGACAAGCCCCGTCGCTATACTCACGGCCCTGGGCGCAGGCCCCTTGCTCTTTCTTTTTTTTGACTGTCCGATGACCGCTGTGCAACGCGAATCTTTTGTCCTGACTGGCCGCTCCGTGGCTGTTTTGCTGCTTGTCTATGCTCTGGTGTGGCTGGGCAGCTATTGGGTAACGGCTTTGGCTGCCCCCGGGGACAATGTGGAGCAGTTGATCTGGATTCACTCGCTGGAGCTGGGCTATTTCAAGCACCCGCCCATGCCGACCTGGATCATGGCGGTTGCCGCTGCCATTTTCGGCCCGAGCATCGGGCTGACTTACGCACTGGGCGGTTTGCTCACGCTGGGCTCACTGGCCATTTTCTGGAAGCTGCTGTGCCAGATGCGGGGAAAAGCCTATGCCACAGTCGCTCTGCTGGCTGCGCTGTGCATCACGTTTTATTGCGGGCGTCTTTACTACTACAACCACAACGTTGTGATGATGCTGTGGATTGCCCTGGCCGTGGTTCTGACATGGCAGGTGACCATCAAGCCATCGCTGTGGGCCTGGGCCTTGCTGGGGGCTGTGTCGGGTCTGGCCATGCTCAGCAAATATCAATATGTGCTGGCGCTGGCTGTCATCGGCCTGTGGTGGCTGCGCATTGGTGCCTGGAAGAATCCGGTGCATGTCAAAGGTACTGCGCTGGCCGCTGTGGTTGGACTGCTGGTGCTGTCTCCTCACCTGTACTGGCTGACGACACATGACTGGATGCCCATGCGCTATGCGGAGCGTACCTCCCTGGGCCTGCATCTGGATACCGCTGCGCGCATCAAAATGTCCTGGAAGTTTGCGGTGGACTGGATCTTCAACCGCTGCATGCCCGCCTGGATTGTGCTGGGTGTGGCCCTCTGGTGGGGGCGTCGCAAGAGTGGTACATCGCCAAAAAGTGAGCAGCCACGCACCACTGAGGACCAGATGCTGCGCGAGTTCTGGCTGCTGTGGGGGCTGATTCCGCTGCTGTCCATGCTGGTGCTGTGCCTGTTCACCGGGTCTTTTCTTCACTTGCAATGGGGCACGGCGTTCATGTTCCTGTGCGTGCCTGCCGCCATGGAGCTGGTGCGCAATCCTGCCATCTGGGGCTCTGCCGCGATGGTGCGCACCGCATGGGTGAGTTTTGGTGTGCTTCAGGCGCTGGTGCTGCTGCAGTTCTGGCTGGCTTCCCCCATGGGGCTTTCTGGCTACAAGAGCAGTCACCAGAACCATATTCCCGTGGACAAAATCGTGGAGGGGATTGCACCTGCTGCGCATAAGGCACTGGGTGGCCCTGTTGACATCATCATCGGGCCGCAGGCGCTGGCGGGCCGTATTTCCATGGAGTTGCCCGAGCGCCCGCGCGTTTATGCGGAGCGCAATCTGCAATACAGCCCCTGGATACATGCGCAGGAGCTGCCTCGCTCACGCATCATTGAGGTGGCGGTACTGCCAGATCCTCTGGCGGATGGCTGGATTCGAGCCTATGGCATGTGGGCCTGGCGACCTGTGAAGATCGCGGAAGGCGAACACTGAAAGAGGCAGTGGTTCACAAAAAAGGCGGGCACTGGATGCCCGCCTTTTTTATGGATTCTTCAGAATCTGTCTCAGCTGGCCGCGTGATAGATGCGCGCACGTCCTGTCTGGGATGCGCCGCGCAGGCTGCTTTCATAAGTGCTGTCATGGGCCGCAGGAACCAGGGCCTGTGTGCGGCGCTGGTTGAGCACAGACATGCGGGCTAGCTGGTCACGCATGAGTGTGATTTGCGCATTCAGATGCTGGGCACGGTCCAGCAATGCGGGTGTCCAGTCTTCGGGGGCAAAGCGTTTGACGAGTTGCGACACCGCCACCATGGCATCGCGCAGGCGGGTGCTGGATTGCTCCAGAGTAGCGGCATCCGATGATTGCAGCGATGCCGAGACGGTCTGAATCACCGCATCCAGCGAATCGAGCATTTCTTGCAAAGTCATCGGTTCAGTCTCGAATGGAAGGCTCAGGTGCGGGCGTGCACCAGAAATTCTTCGGTATTGGCCAGCAGCTTGTCGGCCACAGCTTCGGCGTTGACGCGGAAGGTGCCATTGGCAATGGCTTCGCGCATGGCCTTGACGCGGTCGGCGTCAAAGTCGGTGTTGGCACGGTTCTGGTTGTCCAGGGCGCGGGCCGAGGACGAGAAAGACACGGGCACACCGGCGGCGCGATCGGGTAAACCCTTGATCGATTCTTCGGTGGCAACCGTGGTTGCGGATTTGGGAGCCTGCTTGGCTGCTGCAGTGGCCTGCGGCAGATCCGGCTTGTTACCTATCTTCATGCTGGTTCTCCAATCGCCCTGTATCGGCGTAGGGCGCTGTAGCCTTGCTTTCGACAAGAGCGCGAAAAACTTGAGGATTTTCTTGCATGGGTTCAGGAATGTGAGTGGTAACTCTTTTTTACTGAACAAAAACCACGCCATTGGCATTGACGGTGCCAGTGACAAGGCGGCCATTATCCATGCGAACCCGTACTTGCTGTCCTGCGCCTGCGGCGGCCATGGCCTTGCCGGAGGCAGAAACACTGAAGCCGCCGCCATTGACCATGACCTGCACGGGAGCACCCGCTGTGAACAGGGCTGGTGGGCGCACCATGTTCTGGCGCAGGGCCTGACCCGAGGTCAGCGGTCGGATGGTGACCTGGCCAATGAAATCCTGTGCATTGGCAAACACGGGGGCGCTGTCTTCGGCCCAGTCCACCTCGGCAGAGACAGCATCTTCCGCACTCAAGGTCTTGCCTGCGGGAAGATTGCCTTGTGCCACCCAGGCCGGGCCGTAGGCACGCACAGTGATGGGCAGGAAAACATTCCAGGGAACGGCCCCCTCAACACAGCGCAGACCCAGGCGGGTGCGGCCCCACAGGCGGCTGCCAGCGGGAAGATAAGGCTCTACGCGGGCACAGGCGGCAAGGCGAAGGCGTGAATCGAGCTGCCCCATCTGCACCTCCATGCGCAAAGGCATGTCGGTGCTGCCCTGTGCGCTGTCGGCAGAAGGCTGGTGCAGGGCTGCATCCACAAAGCGCTGGCCAATCTGACTCAGCTGGGCTGCGCCGTCCTGTGCTTGTGCCGCACCCGATAGCAGAGCACCCAGTCCCCATGCCGCAGCCATGCCCCGCAGAGGGCGGCATGGTTTGAATGGGGAAAAGCGGCCAGACATGCATCAATCCTTTTTGCGTTCTGCAGGCAAAGCAGCTGCAGACGATGGCTGCAAATATAGATGAGGGTGCCGTTGCGCAATGGGCTGAAGTGACTGCCGATTGCCGCTTTCTTCGCGCTTTAGTTTGCCGGGGCGATTTTCATAATCCTCGCATGCCGCAGTCTGCATGACGCGGCAGAAACGAATTTCTGAAAGCGAGGCCGCAATGCTGAACAAAATGACCGAAAGACTGGACTTCCAGAGCGAGGCGCTGCTGCTGCGCGCCGAGCGCCAGCGCGCCATTGCCAGCAATATTGCCAACGCCGACACCCCCGGCTATGTGGCACGCGACTTCAATTTCCGGGAAGCCTTGATGGCTGCGACCAATAGCCCGCAGGCGTTGACCCAGGCCAGCACCACGGCAGCAGGCCATATTCCCTTGCAGGCGCAGACCTCTGATGAGGCCCTCAAGGCCAAGCTGGGCTACTCGGTCAACTCGCAGCCCAGTCTGGATAACAACACCGTGGATCTGGACCGTGAACGCGCCAACTTTGTGGACAACTCGGTGCGCTACGAGGCCACGCTGCGCTTTATCAACGGTCAGGCCAAGACCATGCTCAGTGCCATTCAAGGCCAGTAAGCCCAGGAGTTAACCCATGTCGATGTTTTCCATCTTCAATATTTCGGGCAGCGCGGTCAGCGCCCAGTCTCAGCGGCTGAACGTCGTGGCCTCCAATCTGGCCAACGTCGATGCCGTGGCTGGCCCGGACGGCAGTGTTTACAAGGCGCGCCAGGTGGTGTTTCAGACCGTGCCCATGGGCAACGATGGCAGCGCAGGTGTCAAGGTCAACGCTATCAGCGAAGACAGCACGCCCGGCCGTCGCATTCATGACCCCAGCCACCCGCTGGCGGACGGCGAAGGCTATGTCACCCATTCCAACGTGAGCGCTGTGGACGAGATGGTCAACATGATCTCGGCCTCGCGCTCGTATCAGAACAACGTGGAAGTCATGAATACAGCCAAGACGCTGCTGCTCAAGACTTTGCAGATGGGCCAGTAAGCCCGGGAGCACGCACATGATTTACGGCACAAGCAGCGTGGACAGCACGACGACCACGACAAGCAGCAAGAGCTCGGTCACCGACCCCAATGAGGCGCAGGACCGGTTTCTGAAGCTGCTGGTGGCGCAGCTGAGCAATCAGGACCCCATGAACCCCATGGACAACGCACAGATGACCTCGCAGATGGCGCAAATCAACACTGTGACGGGCATTCAGCAGCTCAACCAGACCATGCAGTCCATGTCTGGCCAGTTCACCGCCATGCAGGTGCTGCAGGGCACGTCGATGATTGGCCGCACCGTGCTGACCGAGGGCAACACGCTGGGCGTGGCGGCCGATGGAGCCCATACGGCAGCGTTTGATCTGGATGCGCAGGCCGCCAGCGTCAAGGTGCAGATCACCACTGCCACGGGCGAGCTGGTGGACACCATTGATCTGGGCGCAGGCACCGCAGGGCGCAATTACTTCACCTGGGACGGCAAGGACAAGTACAGCGGCGATACCTCGCAGCTGCGCTACAGCGTGACTGCCGCCAACGGAACCACGGCAGTGGCTTCCACCACTCTGGCGCCCCATGCCGTGATTGCCACCAGCGCATCGAACGGCTCTTTGTCGCTGGAGCTGGACAACGGCGACAGCGTGGCTTATTCCGGCGTCAAGGCCGTTTACTGATTGAGGAGAACACCATGGGTTTTCAACAAGGCCTCTCGGGCTTGAATGCCGCCAGCAAGAATCTGGACGTCATTGGCCACAACATCGCCAACTCCAACACCACGGGCTTTAAATCCTCTCGTGCCGACTTTGCCGAGATGGTGGCCAGTGCCATCGGCTCGTCCAGTGGCCAGAGTAGTGGCATTGGCGTGAATGTGGCGGCGGTATCTCAGCAGTTCCGCCAGGGCTCCATCACATCCACGGGCAACAATCTGGACATCGCCATCAATGGCAATGGCTTCTTTGTCGTCAAGCAAAGTGATGGCAGCACGGCCTATACCCGCGCAGGCAACTTTGGTCTGGACAAAGAGGGCAACCTCAAGACCGTGGATAACGACAACGTCATGGGTTACATGGTGGACCCTGAGACCGGCAAGGTGCAGTCGGGTGCCACCCCCGTGCCGCTGAGCTTTCCCACAGGTCAGCCTATTGCGGCCAAGCAGACCAGCAAGGTCGATGTCGAGCTGAATCTGGATGCGCGAGCCACGCTGGCTGCCGGTGATGCCAGCGCCACGCCTCCGATCGAAGCCACGCCACGCGCCACCTACGGTACCTCGCTCAATGTGTATGACACACAGGGCACGGCTGTCCCGGTGAATCTGTATTTTGAAAAAGACGCGACCGGCAATACCTGGAACGTCTTTGACTCGCTGGATGCAACGGCTCAGCCCATTGGGCAGGCCCAGTTTGATGCCAGCGGCAAGCTCAGCACGGTGACGCCACTGAATGGCACGACGGGTTCTGGCACCACGTTGAACCTGAGCGTCAGCAGCAGCGCGGCTAACCCCAATAACCTGCAGTCCTTCAATGTGGCGTTTGACTTTGGCGGCCTGACTCAGTTCGGCACCAAATTTGCCGTCAGCAGCCTCAAACAGGACGGCTATACCTCGGGTGCGCTGACGGGTATCAACGTGGGACGTGATGGTTCCATCGTGGCCTCGTACTCCAACGGCGTCACGCGCACCGAAGGTCAGATTGCACTGGCAGCGTTCACCAATACCCAGGGCCTGGGCTCGGTGGGCAACAACAAATGGGTTGAGACGGCCGATTCGGGCCCCGCGCTCAATGGTTCGGCTCAGACGGGAACCTTTGGTTCGCTGCAGTCGGGTGCGCTGGAAGAGTCCAACGTGGACCTGACGGCTGAGCTGGTCAACATGATGACGGCGCAGCGTTCCTATCAGGCCAATGCCCAGACCATCAAGACGCAAGACCAAGTGTTCTCCACTCTGGTGAATCTACGCTAAACAACCCTAACTTCTAACGAATCAACTGCTCTGAAATAGGGCGCGGTCCGAGCGAGAGACATCGAGCAAGGGCCGCCCCGCAGCGAGGGTGTCGTTCCCCTTGGGGGAAGGCGCGAAGCGACTCAGGGGGAGGCAATCAGCATGGACAAGATTATTTATACGTCGATGACGGGCGCCAATGCGGCGGCTCAGCGTCAGGCCGTGCTGGCACACAACCTGGCCAATGCGGGTACCAATGGCTTTCGGGCCGAGATGTCCACATTCCGCTCGGTGCCGGTGCAAGGCTCGGGTGCAGGCACGCGTGTGTTTGCACTGGAGGCAACCTCTGGTTATGTCGATACCCCGGGTCCCGCGCAGCGTACTGGTCGTGCGCTGGATGCCATGGCCATGGGTCGTGCCTGGTTCGCTGTGCAGGGACTGGATGGTCAGGAAGCCTATACGCGCAACGGCGTGTTTGAAGTCTCGTCCGAAGGCCAGTTGGTAAACAGCAATGGTTTGGCGGTCCTTTCTGATGGAGGTGGGCCGCTCGATATTCCTGCAGAGTCGACGATAGAGTTGGCTTCTGATGGCACTTTGACTGCCAAAAGTGGGAACCTCCCGCCTGTTGCCATTGGTCGAGTTAAGTTGGTTACTCCACCTGAGGATGCTCCATTAGTGAGAGGAGACGACGGCTTGTTTCGTTCAGGTCAAGACGGGGCACTTCCAAATGATGAAACAGCACGCCTGCTTGCAGGGTCGGTAGAGGGTTCTAACGTGAATTCTGTCGAAACCATGGTCGGCATGATCGCCGCCTCGCGCCAGTTTGAGCAGCAGATGAAGCTGCTGCAGACCGCTGAAACCAACGACAAATCTGCTAGTCAGCTACTGAGTTTGAACGGTTAAGAAAGGTTATTGTCATGATGAATTCACTTTGGATATCGCAAACGGGTATGACTGCTCAGCAGACCCAGTTGGATGTAATTTCTCATAATCTTGCTAACCTCTCAACAACTGGTTTTAAACGCAATAGAGCTGAATTTCAGGATTTGATTTATCAAAATCTGAGACAAGTGGGAGGTCAGAGCTCGGAATCAACACAATTGCCCACGGGTATGCATCTGGGTTTGGGTGTTAATGCAGGTGCAATTTCGCGTGAGTTTCGCCAAGGTACTTTGCAAAGTACAACGAATACCTTTGATCTTGCGATTGATGGCGATGGATTCTTTCAAGTCCAGATGCCAGATGGAACAACTGCGTATACCCGTGATGGCACTTTTAAAATTGACAGCACTGGCCAAATGACAACTTCAGCGGGATATCCGTTGTTAGGTGGCATTACAAAGATGGCAAATGCTGCGAGTGCTAGTGTGGATGTGCAAGGCAATGTTCAGTTCTTTGATAAAGCCGGAGCTCCTCTTTCTGGCGGGAAATTGGATTTGGCTACGTTTGTCAATCCAGCTGGACTCCAGCCAGTAGGTAATAATTTATTTAGAGAATCTCAGGCGTCAGGAAATCCGCAAACTGGCGATGCATCTACAGGTGGTGCATTCGGTGAAATCAAGCAAGGATTTTTAGAAAATTCCAATGTGAATGTCGTGTCTGAGTTGGTGAATATGATCCAGACCCAGCGCGCCTACGAGATGAATTCCAAGGCAATTCAGACTTCCGACCAGATGCTGGCCAAGCTGGCGCAGCTTTGAAGCACCCCCTGAGCCGCTTTGCGGCTTCCCCCTCTCTCGCTGCGCGGGAGGGGGACGACGCCTTCGCTGCGGGGCGGCCCTTGCTTGGCGTCACTGGCTTGGGTTGTGCTTGTTCGGCGGCCGTAGGTTTTGCCGGAGTTAAACCGGGTTTACTAGCCATGACTCACCGTTTTATTTCTTCTTCCGTTTCTTTGATTGCCGCTGCCTTGCTGGTATCGGGCTGTGCGCTTTCTCCCAATGCGCCACCGCCAGTAGATATGCCGGTAGCCACGACTGCGCCGGTGCTGCAGCCGCGTGAGCAGGTTGCGCAGGCGCCAACGGGCAGCTTGTTCAATGCCAGCCGCTATCGCCCGGCGTTTGAAGATCGCCGTGCACGTATCGTGGGCGACCTGGTGACGGTGCAGATTGTGGAAAGCGTGACGGCCAGCCAGAAGCAGGATTCGGGCGTCAAGCGCAGCAACTCGCTGGATGCTGGTATTTCTGCATTGCCTTTGTTTTCTGGCGGCGCAGCCAATACGATCAAGAACCGCCTCAAGGCTGGGGTCAGCAACGATTCTGACTTTACCGGTGCGGGCTCCACCAGCAATATCAACACCTTTACCGGAACCATCAGCACCACGGTGGTCGATGTATTGCCCAATGGCCATCTGGTGGTTTCGGGTGAAAAGCAGGTGGGCGTGAATCAGAACGTTGATGTGCTGCGCTTTACTGGCACGGTAGACCCGCGCTCTCTGCGCCCCGGCAGCACGGTTGCGTCTAATCAGGTGGCCAATGTGCGTGTGGAGTCGCGTGGCCGTGGGCAGGGCAGTGAAGCCCAGTCAATTGGCTGGTTGTCACGGTTCTTTTTGAACGTTATGCCGTTCTGATTCTTCCGAGAATGGACGGTATGAAAGTACTGTCCACGCTTCTGTCACTGCGCCCCGCGCGCACCGCTTTGCTGGTGCTTGCAGCCCTTGGCGCTGGCGGGCTCACCCTGCCTGCGAATGCCACACGCATCAAGGAAGTTGCTGCCATTCAGGGGGTGCGCAGCAACCAGTTGACAGGCTATGGTCTGGTGGTCGGCCTTGATGGCACGGGCGACCAGACCACGCAGATGCCCTATACCAAGCAGGCGCTGGCCAATTACCTGGAGCAGATGGGCATCTCGCTGCCCGCCACAGGCAATACCGCGCAGCTGCAACTCAAGAACGTCGCCGCAGTCATCATTACGGCAGAGCTTCCCGCCTTTGCCCAGCCAGGCCAGGCCATCGACATCAATGTTTCCTCGATGGGTAACGCCAAGTCGCTCAAGGGCGGCACCCTGGTGGCCACGCCACTGCGCGGCGCTGATGGCGAAATCTACGCACTGGCGCAGGGCAATGTGGTGGTGGGTGGTGCAGGTGCTGCAGCCGGTGGCTCCAAAGTGCAGGTCAATCACCTGAGTGCAGGCCGCGTTCCGCAAGGCGCGCAGGTCGAGCGGGCTGTGCCCACGCCCATCAATCAGGGCAACACGATCACTCTGGGCCTGAATCAGACCGATTTTCAGACGGCCGACAAAATGGTGCGGGCCATCAATCAGCGCATGGGCGCTGGCACAGCCATGGCGCTGGATGGGCGCACGGTGCAGGTCAATGCCCCCATCGATCCCGGCTCGCGCGTGCGCATGATTGCCGAGATTCAGGAAATGCCGATCGAGACTTCCAAGCCCGCAGCCAAGGTGGTCATCAATGCGCGCACTGGCTCCATCGTGCTCAATCAGGCGGTGACGCTGGGCCCCTGCGCCATTGCGCACGGCAATCTGTCTATCACCATCAGCACCACGCCGGTCATCAGTCAGCCTGCACCTTTCTCGCAAGGGCAGACCGTGGTGGCGCAAAAGTCCGATATTCAGGTCAAGCAGGAGCCGGGCAAGGTCATCAACATGCCTAACTCGCCCCAGTTGACCGATGTGGTGCGGGCGCTGAACTCTCTGGGCGCTACGCCGCAGGATCTGCTGGCGATTTTGCAGGCCATCAAAGCCGCAGGTGCCATGGATGCGGAGCTGGAGGTGATATGAGTGTGTCGCTTCCCAATTCTTCTTCATTGGCCGCCAGTAATGCGCTGGCCGTTGATGCACGTTCGCTCAATGCTCTGAAAACTGCAGCAGCCGAGAACAGCCCGCAGGCCGCACGCGAAACGGCCAAGCAGCTGGAATCGCTGTTCATGCGCGAGATGATCAAGAGCATGCGCGAGGCGACGATGAAGTCCGGCTTGCTGGATAGCGCGCAGGGCAATCTGAGCACCGATCTGCTGGATCAGCAGCTGTCTGTTGCCATGGCCGGTCAGCCCGGTGGCCTGACCGATGCCATCAGCAAACAACTTGCGCGCAGCATGGGTGTGGATGCCGCAGAAGATGCAGAAATTGCAGTGCCTTCCACGCTGAGTCTGAGTCGCAACGCCTGGCGCAAGGTCGATAGCAATGGCGCGTGGTCAGGTAACCGCACGCAGGCAACGCAATCCATCAACGCCTATGCACCAGCGCCCAAGGGGCGCGATAACTTTGTGACGGCGCACACCAGTGCGGCGCAACGGGTGGCTGCTGAGAGCGGTATTCCATCCCACTACATGATTGGCCAGGCCGGGCATGAAACAGGCTGGGGTAAAAGTGAAATCCGCAACAAGGATGGCAGCAACTCCTTCAACCTGTTCGGTATCAAGGCGGGTGGCAGCTGGACGGGCAAGGTTGCCGAAATCACCACCACCGAATACATCAACGGTGCACCCAAAAAGGTCACGGCCAAGTTCCGCGCCTATGACTCGTATGAAGAGTCTTTCCGCGATTACGCACGCCTTATCAAGACCAATCCGCGCTACGAAAAAGCCATGGGCCAGACCGGCTCAGCACAGGCCTATGCCAGCGAGCTGCAAAAAGCAGGCTACGCCACGGACCCGGCCTATGCGCAAAAACTCAGCCGCGCCATTCAGAGCGTGCAGCAAGTCAGTGCCGCCGCTTCTGGTGGCGCAGCCGTGCGTGCAGCCCAGGTCAACAAGATTACCGAGAACCAGTCATGAGTCTTCTGAACGTAGGCGCTCGCGCCCTGATGGCCAACCAGCTTGCTCTGCAGACCACTGGCCACAATATTGCCAACGTCAACACGGCAGGCTATTCGCGCCAGACTGTGGCGTTCCAGACCTCGCAAGGTCAGAACCTGGGCAATGGCTATATCGGTAATGGTGTGGATGTTGCCACCATCGTGCGCAACTTCAGCGAGCTGCTCAGCCGTCAGGCGGCAGCAGCAACCGCCGTCAGCGCATCGGACGCGGCGCGCTCGCAGTCGCTCAACCAGATGCAGGAAGTGTTCTCCGGCGGCAGCAATGGGCTGGGCGCCGCGGTCAACGACATGATGAATTCGTTTGCGGATGTCAGCAGTGCACCCACGGATTCATCTGCGCGACAGGTTGTGCTGACGCGCATGAGCGAGCTAGCCGCGCGTTTCCGTTCGGCATCGACTCAGCTCGATGAGATGGACTACAGCACACGCCAGCAGATGAGCAATGACGTGAATGTGGTCAACAGCTTGTCTGAGCAGGTTGCAGGGCTCAATGCTCAGATCAGCCGCGCCATTGCCACAGGCCATACGCCCAATGATCTGCTGGATCAGCGCGACCAGCTGGTGCGCGATATCAACAAATATGTGCAGACCTCGCAGGTCGATGCCGGTGATGGCTCCATCAGTCTGTTCATCGGCGGCAGCCAGCCGCTGGTGCTGGGCCTGGACGTAGCAAAGCTCAGCATGCAGGAGTCCACGCAATATCCTGGCAGTGGCCGGATGAGCCTGTACTTTCAGCAGAAAAGCGGCGAGCCTGTGGAGCTGACACCTGCCATGGCAGGTGGTGGTGAAATTGCGGGTTTGCTGCAGTTTCAAAATAGCGACCTGGCCGAAGGGCGTAACCTGCTGGGCCGCATGGCGATTGCCATTGGCGACACGCTGAACACGCAAAACCAGCTGGGCCTGACCCTTTCGGGACAGAAGGGCGGGGCGCTGTTCAATATTCCGATGACGACCAGCGGCGCCACCACGGGTGCGCAGTGGGCCCAGCCCAATACGCCAGAGGTCACGGTGACGGATTCCAGCGCGCTCAAAGCCTCGGATTACAAGATCGTGTTTGGCAATGATGCGCCCAAGGGCAAAGTGGTGCGTATGTCTGATGGTCAGACCACGGCCTTCAATGATCTGGCTCAGCTCAAAGGCATGAGCATTGACGGGCTGCAGTTCGATCTCAAGAACGAAGGGCAGGCAGGGCAGTCTGTGTTGTTCAGGCCCATGGCAACGGCTGCGCATGACATCGGAACCATGGTGCATTCGGGTAATGACCTGGCGGCAGCCAACCCCGTGGCGGCCAGCATCAACTCCCTGGGTGATGCGGCATTGCGCATGTCCAGTCTGCAGGTGGAAAAAGGCTTTGCAGGGTCTTTGCCGGCGGGAACGACGCTGTCGTTTGCCCGTGCAGCCAATGGCGATGTGACCTACACCATCACCCCTGCACCCACAGACCCCTCTGTTGCAGCCACTGGAACCTATATCTCGGGGCAGGCTATTGCGCTGGCGCCGGGCCTGAAGGTTACGCTGAGCGGAACGCCTGCAATTGACGGCACGAAAAGCGATACCGTGAGTTTTGAGGACAACAAGTTCTACAGCTCGGATACGGGAAATGCCAGCTCGTTTCTTTCGCTGCGCGACGCGGTGATTTTTGACGGGGCAACCACACTCAGTGATGGCTTTTCCACTGCCATGGCGCAGGTCGGCACACGTACGCAAAGTGCCGCTTATGCCGCGAAGCTGTCTGAATCGATTGCCAAGAACCTGGAGTCCGACCGCACGGCGGTCTCGGGTGTGAACCTGGACGAGGAAGCGGCCAAGCTGCTGCAGTTTCAGCAGGCCTACCAGGCCTCAGCCAAGATGCTTCAGGTGGCTCAAGGCATTTTTGACAGTGTGATCCAGGCCGTTGGCCGTTAACCCATAAGCGCCGGAGAAGCAAGATGAGCATCAACCGCATTGGCACTGCCAATATGTATGACAGCACCATCAACAACCTGGGCTCGCGCCAAAGCAGTCTTGTGGATTTGATGGAGAAGACGACAGCTGGCAAGCGCGTGCTGCGTGCCAGTGATGACCCTGTGGCTGCGGCGCAGGCCGAGCGAGCGCGCACGCGCATTACCCGTTCGGAAAACGACCAGCGGGTGCTGGGGGCTCAGCGTGATGTGATCGCACAGGGTGAATCTGAACTGGGCAAGGCGCACGAGGCGCTGCAGGACTTTCGGGATTTGCTGGTGCAGGCGGGTAACGGCTCCTACGACCAGGTGGCGCGCGATGCGCTGGTGCAGCAAATGGAAAGCCTGCGCGAGCAGATTCTGGGCTACGCCAATAGCAAGGATTCCAACGGTCTTCCCATTTTTCGGGGGCTGGGCAGTGCGGATACGCCGTTGCAAAGCACCCCGCCGGGCTCTAGCAGCCAGCTCAACGCTGGTCAGAACACCGGTAGTGACAATGGCCTTCCCATCTCTCTTGACGGGCACGCAGCCTGGCTGAATGTGCCCACAGGCAATGGTGTGTTTGAAGTCAGCAGCGGCGCCGCCAACTCGGGCATGGCCTGGGCCGATGTGGGGTCGGTTTCCGATCCCAGTCAGGTCACGGGCGAGAGCTATTCGCTGGTGTTTTCCAAAGACCCTAGCACCGGTGAGATGAGCTACGAGGTCAACCTCGTTCCAGCGGGGCAGACACCTGTGCAGACCGGCACATACAAGAATGGCCAGGTCATCACCGTCAATGGTCAGCAGATGACCATCAAGGGCGACCCTGCGGACGGTGACAGCTTCACCATGAGCCCCAGCAAGCGCACCGACATCTTCTCTGTGCTGGATCAGGCCATTGCGACCGTGAAGGGCGGAACCACCGGTTCAACGGCTCTGCAGCAGGGGCTGGGCCGCGCAATGAGCGAGCTGGACTCTGGCATGAACCGTGTGCAGGCCATGCGCAGCTATGCGGGCGACCAGCTCAACCGTGCAGATCGTCTGGATTCGGACATGAAAGATCAGGCGCTGACGCAAGAGGGAGCCCGCTCGCGTGCCGAAGATATCGATATGATCACGGCGCTGTCGGATGTAGAGACGCAAAAGGTGGGCCTGCAGGCCGCTTTGCAGTCCTATGCACAGATGCAAAAGCTCTCTCTTTTCAATTACATCAGCTGATGGATGGCGGTTTTCCGCCTTTCTGATCTGTTAGCAACCCGGCTGCGTACGCACACAAGCTCTTCATGGTTCAGTCTGTTTTCAGTGCTCTGACTCTCGGTTATCGCCCGTTGTGGAGTCGTGCCCGGCGCCTGGTGGGGCTTCAGTTGTTTGTCCATGAAGATCCCGGTTGCAATGCCGATATGGCGCATTTTTTGCGCAGTCTGGATGAGATCTGGAGCCGCCAGGCGCCGCCCCTGCTGATCTCGCCGCAGTCCAGGCAGGTGCTGTGCAATCTGCTGGAGCATGCGCCCCAGGGCAGTCCCTGGATTGAGGTGCGTGGAGACTGGCTGCAGCAGGATGCGGGCATTTATGCACTGGTGCAGCAGGCCAAGACCCGTGGGCTGATGCTGGTGTGGGGCGGTTCGCTGGCCGAAGTGCCTGAGGCAGATGCCGCGCGCTACTTTGCCAGCAGTTTGCTGAGCCTGCCGCCTGAGGGCGCCAACGGCATGCCGAATGCCGTGCGTGCTGCAGGCGCAAAGCCGGATGCCGCTGCCAGCAAGCCTGCCGACGATGGCGGATTTTTTGGCCAGCAGCCGCTGAACCTGCTCAACGGTCAGATGTATCAGGATCTGCAAAGTCTGGAATTGGCGCGAGCCAGTCTGGATGAGCATGAAGCTGCGGCAGTGGCGGGCTGGCCTGTGGCAGACACCATTCAGGCATATCGACTGCAGCAACCCCAGCCATCGCGTGATGCACTGTTCCGTCTGATGAAAGCCATCGACAAAGAGCAGTCGCTGGATGTGATGGAAGCCATTCTGGGCTCGGACCCGGTGCTGGCCTATCGCTTTTTGCTCTACACCAATTCGGCAGCGCTGGGCTTGCGCCGTGGTGTGGATTCGTTGCGGCGAGGTCTGGTCATGCTGGGCCTTGGCACGCTGGAGCGCTGGCTGGCCGATCAACTGCCCAATGCCTGCACCGAGCCCGATCTGATTCCGCTGCGCACCCAGGTGGTGTTTCGCGCCAAGCTGGCCGAATACCTGATTGAAGCGGGTGTGAGCCTGGATCTGCAGCGCGAGATGTATCTGTGCAGCCTGTTCTCGCAGCTCGATTTGCTGCTGCATGAGCCTGTGCCCAGCATTCTGCGACGCACGCCGCTGAACGAGCGCATTTTCGATGCCATCGTGGCGCGCACCGGCCCCTATGCGGCAGTGCTGCAGATGAGTCAGGCGCTGGAGGGCAGCGATGCCGCGCCCATTCGCCATCTGCGCGAGCAGGAGGGTTGGTCGGCGGAAGACCTCAACCGCCTGCTGCTGCGCATGCTGGGCGAACTCAGGCTGGGCATGCCGCAGGCACAGTCCTGACCTGGTTGGGGTGAAATAGGGCTCTGGCGCTGATTGCAGATGCGCCAGAAGCTATCAAATTGATAACTGCCAAGCGCTTCTAGTCCTGCATAAACAGGGCTAGGCTGCCGCTTATCCGCGCATTGCATGGGCGCCAGATTCGGACAATCTGGGTATCCCATCCGTCCGTGCGCCATGTCCGAATCCCAAGACAAAAATCTGCCCGCTACCGAACGCAAGCTTCAGAAGACGCGTGAAGAGGGTCAGGGCGCGCGCTCGCGCGATTTGTCGCATCTGGCCATTCTGGGAACGGGCGCGCTGCTGGTGCTGATGGGCGCCCAGCCCATGATTGACCACTTGCGTGAAGCCATGGCCCGGCAACTGGTGTTCAATGCGGCAGCGGCCAAGACGCCGGCACTGATGCTGGAGCGCTTTCAGTCCATGCTGCTGCTGGGGCTGGGCATTGCCGTGATCTTTGCGCTGGTGACGACCACGGCGTCGGTGCTGTCTGGTGTAGCGGCGGGTGGCTGGATTTTCAGCTTCAAGCCTGTTCAGCCCAAGTTCAGCAAGCTCAACCCCTTGTCGGGATTGAAAAATCTTTTCTCCAAGCAGCAGCTGACCACGGTGGTCAAGATGGTGTTCATGACCATTGTTCTGGGCTTTGTGGCCTGGAAGTACATGAGCAGCAATATTGCCGAGATTGCCTCGGTTTCGGCCCAGCCCTCGCCCATGGCGCTGTCCATGGTGGGCTCCTGGCTGACTACGGGCATCACGCTGCTGCTGGTGGTGGTGCTGCTGGTGGCGGTGATTGACGTGCCGCTGCAGGCTTTTCTGTTCAAGTCGCGTCTGAAGATGAGCCACGAGGAAGTCAAGCAGGAGCACAAGGAATCCGAAGGTAACCCCCAGCTCAAAGGCAAGCTGCGCCAGAAGCAGCGTGAAATCGCCGACCGCGCCAGTGTCTCTGCCGTGCCGCGTGCTGATTTTGTGGTGACCAACCCCACGCACTACGCCGTGGCGCTGCGCTATGACGAGACCAGCATGGCTGCACCGCAGGTCATCGCCAAGGGCACGGACCTGGTGGCGCTCAAGATTCGCGAGATTGCGGGCTCGCACAAGATTCCAGTGCTCGAATCCCCCATGCTGGCCCGTGCGCTTTATGCCCACGCCGATCTGGATCAGGCTATTCCCGCCGCGCTCTACACCGCTGTGGCACAGGTGCTGGCCTATGTCTATCGCCTGAAGGCTGCGCTGAGCGGCCAGGGCCCCATGCCCGATGCACTGGGCGAGCCGCCTGTGCCCGTAGAGCTGGACCCGCAGCGTGGCCGCACCCATCCCGCCAGCGCTGATGGTGTTGCGCAGCAAGAAGGTAATCTGTGATGTCTTCCAATCCTCTGCAACTGTTCCAGAAGTGGTCTGGCTCCAATGCCGGCGCCCTGCAAGGGATGACTGCTCCTGTTCTGGTAGTGGTCATTCTGGGCTTGATGGTGCTGCCCATTCCGCCCTGGCTGCTGGATACCTTCTTTACCCTCAACATCGCCGTGGCGCTGATGGTGATGATGGTGGCGGCATACATGATCAAGCCGCTGGACTTTGCTGCGTTTCCTTCGGTGCTGCTGCTCACCACGCTGATGCGTCTGTCGCTCAACGTGGCATCCACCCGCGTGGTGCTGATGGAAGGCCATACCGGTCCCGGCGCTGCGGGTGCGGTGATTGAGGCTTTTGGCCACTTCCTGATCGGCGGCAACTTTGCCGTGGGTCTGATCGTGTTCAGCATTTTGGTGGTTATCAACTTTGTGGTGATTACCAAGGGCGCCGAGCGTATTGCCGAAGTCTCGGCCCGCTTCACGCTGGACGCCATGCCCGGCAAGCAGATGGCCGTAGATGCGGATCTGAACGCCGGCCTGATTGACGAAAAAGAAGCCAAGCGCCGCCGTGCCGAGGTGGGCGAGGAAGCCAACTTCTTCGGCTCCATGGACGGTGCCAGCAAGTTTGTGCGCGGCGATGCGATTGCCGGCATCTTGATTCTGGTCATCAACGTGATTGGCGGCCTCATCATCGGCATGGCCCAGCATGGCCTGTCTGCCGGGCAGGCCGCAGACAGCTACATCCTGCTGGCCGTGGGTGATGCGCTGGTGGCACAGATTCCGGGTCTGCTGATCTCGGTGGCATCGGCCATGGTGATCTCGCGCGTGGGCAAGGATGCCGACATGGGCCGCCAGATCGTGCAGCAGCTGTTCATGTCGCCCAAGGTGCTGGGCATTACAGCGGGTGTGATGACGCTGCTGGGCCTGATTCCTGGTATGCCGCATCTGGTCTTCATCAGCATGGGCGCGCTGCTGGGCTGGGGGGGCTGGATGCTTGACAAGCGGGAAAAAGCCCGCGTTGCCGCGCAAAACAGTGCCCCTGCGCCGCAGCCACAGGCTGCTCAGAACGATGGTGAGGCCACCTGGGATGATCTGCAGCCCGTGGACCTGCTGGGCCTGGAGCTGGGCTACCGCCTGATCGCGCTGGTGGACAAGAGCCGCCAGGGCGATTTGCTGACCCGCATCAAGGGCGTGCGCCGCAAGTTTGCCCAGGAAGTGGGCTTTCTGCCCCCGGCCGTGCATGTGCGTGACAACCTCGAACTCAAGCCCAGCGCCTATCGCATGACGCTGCGCGGCGTGATGGTGGGCGAGGGCGAAGCCTTCCCCGGCATGTTCCTGGCCATCAACCCTGGTGGCATTACCACACCGCTGATTGGCACGGCGACGACCGACCCGGCCTTTGGTCTGCCCGCGCACTGGATCGACGAACGGCAAAAGGAAGCGGCACAAATGGCTGGTTTTACCGTCGTTGATTCGGAAACCGTAATGGCGACGCATTTGTCACACTTGATGCAAGTGCACGCGGCCAAGCTGTTGTCTCGTACCGAGACGCAGCAGCTCGTTGACCATGTGGCCAAACTGGCCCCCAAACTCATCGAAGAAGTTATTCCGAAAATGGTGCCCATCACAACGTTCCAGAAAGTGCTCCAGCTGCTGCTGGAGGACTCTGTGCACATTCGTGATATCCGCACCATCATCGAGACGCTGGCCGAAAACGCCACGCAGACGGCGGACCCGGTGGAGCTGGCGCGTCGCGTGCGCATTGCGCTGTCGCCTGCCATCGTGCAGCAGATCTACGGCCCCACCCGCGAGCTCAATGTGATTGCCATCGAGCCCGGTCTGGAGCGTCTGCTGGTGCAGGCGCTGTCGAACCCCAATGCGCCATCGCTGGACCCCGGCGTGGCGGAAATCCTCACACAGAAAGCGGTCGATGTGGCCAATCAACAGGAAGAGCTGGGCCTGCCCGCCTGCCTGCTGGTGCCAGACGCGATCCGCAACTCTCTTGCCAAGCTGCTGCGCCGTGTGGCGCCGCGTCTGCAGGTGCTCTCGCACAGCGAGATCCCCGAGACGCACACCATCCGCATCGGCCCGATTCTTAAAGGTGCATCCGCATGAACATCAAACGCTTCTACGCCCCGACCGCTCGTGAGGCCCTGGCCAAGGCGCGCATGGTCTTTGGCGACGGCACACTGATTCTTTCCAACCGTCAGACACCTGACGGCGTGGAAGTCATGGCCACAGCGGAAGAAACGCTGCAGGAAATGGACTCGGGTCTCAAGACCGCTTCGCCGCTGCAGCAGGCGTTGGACCGCCGCGCAGCTGACGAAGGCATGGGCTTGCGCAAAGAGCCATCAGCTGCCTTTGCACATGCGCACGCATCCATACCCGCCAGCGCCAGGCGCAACCCGGGCGACGCCGCCATGAGCACGCTGGACCACGTGCAGGCCCGCGAGATGCAAGCCCAGGAGAAGGCCCAGGAAAAGCTGCAGGCCAGGCAGATCAATGAACTGGCCCAGCATTCTGTGCAGGACGATGTGGAGCAACTGTCCATGAGCACGCTGACCTTTCAGGACTATGTGCGTGAGCGCATGCTGCGCCGCCGCCACGAGTCATCGCTGGAAACCGGTGAGCCGCTGCCCACCTTTGCCCAGCGCGTGCAGGACCGCAACAACGAACGCCCCGCAATGGCCGCAAAGGCCCAGCCCGCGCCTGCTGGCGTGGCCCGCCACAACCCGCTGCGCCCCGAGCCCATTCAGATCAAGGAAGCCAGCCTCGCCACGAAGGCCAAAGCCCAGAGCGCTGCTGCCCCGCAGAATTTCATGCAGGAAATGCAGTCCATGAAGGACTTGATCGAGGAACGATTTAACACGCTGACCTGGCTGGGCCAGACGCGCCAGAACCCGATTCAGTCCAGCCTGATGCACAAGCTCATTCGCGCCGGTTACTCGCCCGCGCTTTCGCGTGCGCTGATTGAAAAGCTGCCCGAAAGCCTGTCCGCATCGGATTCCGTGCGCTGGCTGATGCAGGTGCTGGAGCGCAATCTGCGCACCGATGCGGCGCAGCCTGCTATCTATGAACAAGGCGGTGTGTTTGCTCTGGTGGGTGCCACCGGCGTGGGCAAGACCACCACCACGGCCAAGCTGGCGGCATTGTGCGCAGCCAAGCACGGCCCTGCATCTGTGGGCCTGATTACGCTGGATACCTACCGCATTGGCGGTCACGATCAGCTGCGCACCTATGCCCGCATGTTGGGTATGGTGGCCCATCAGGCACATGACAAGGCTGCGCTGCAAGACCTGCTGGGTCTGCTGCAAAGCAAGAAGATGGTGCTGATTGACACCACCGGCGTGGCGCCGCGTGACCCGCGCAAGGACGAAATCATGGACGTGCTGGCCATCGAAGGCGTGCAGCAGCTGCTGGCCGTCAACGCCGCAGCACAGGGCGATGCGCAGGACGACGTCATGCAGGCCTTCAAGGCCCGCGGCTCCCAGCACGCCATCCTGACCAAGGTGGATGAAGCCGTGAAGATCGGCCCGTCCGTCGATACGCTGATTCGCCACCAGATTCAGCTGCGCGGTGTGACCAATGGCCAGCGCGTGCCCGAAGACTTTGAACGCGCCAGCGCCCAGTTGCTGGTGTCGGCCTCCATGCGCTCGGCCAGCAAGTCGGCTTTTGATCCGCAGTCGCTGGACCTGGACTTCTTCTTCACGCCATCTTCCTCTGGCATCGAGGCTGCCCATGCTTGAGCGCCAAGCCCCTTTGCATCAGGGCATGGCCCTGCATGTGAGTGATGCCAGCACGGTAGGTCTGCGTGTGCTGGCTGTACTGCATAGCGCTGCGGGGGCGGCTGCAGAGCAAGCGGTGCTGTGGCCGTTGTGCGCCCAGTTGCAGCGCCTGGGGCAGAAGGTGCTGGTGCTGGACGGCAGCCAGACCGAATCCTTTCACACACCGGGCCTGGCCCAGTTGCTGGTGCAGCATGCCTGGCAGGCACAGGCTGGGCTGCGATCCACGGTCAGCGATGCGCAATCGGTGGCCAGCCTGCCTGCCCGCCAGGGGCTCAAGCAGCTCAAGGCGCAGGCGGATGACATGGGGCTGGATGTGCTGACGGCACTGCAGGCCTATGTGCGCGGCTACACCACGGTGCTGATTTATGCGAGCAGCGAAACGCTGACGCCGCTGCTGCAAGGCCAGGGTCTGCAACCACTGCTGGTGGTGCCGCCTGATGCGGAGCACTTGATTGAAAGCTACCGCCAGCTCAAGCATCTGGCCGTGTTTGCCGGGGTGGAGTGCACGATTGCAGCGCTGGAAGCGCCACTCAGCGACGGCGGTCCACAGAAATATGACTGGAGCCGCAAGCAAACCAGCTTGCAAACTGCCAAGCAAAATGCTCAGACACGCTTGCACCGCCTCAATGCTTTGCTACAGTGTTCGCAGCGCCATCTGGGCGATGCGCCGGTGCTGATGCGCCTGCGCTGGCGTCAGGCCAGCGACTTGCACCAGCTCACGCTGCACATGCTCAAGACGGCCTGCATCCTGCCTGCACACAGTCAGCCCGCTGCGGCTGCCATGTCTGAATCCCTTGTCTGGAGCCATTGATCGTCATGTACACCGCCAAAGGCCAACTCGACCGCGATGGGCTGATTCGTCAGCATGTACCGCTCGTGCGTCGGATTGCCCTGCATATGATCGCGAAACTGCCACCGAACGTTGAACTGGATGATTTGATCCAGGTCGGCATGATCGGTCTGGCCGAGGCGCTGTCGCGCTTCGAGAGCGAGCAAGGCGTGCAATTCGAGACATTTGCCAGCCAGCGCATTCGCGGCGCCATGCTCGATGAGCTGCGCGAAGGCGACTGGATGAGCCGCAGCTCGCGCAAGAGTCAGAAAGAAATCGAGCAGGCGCTCAACCGCCTGGAGCAGCGCCTGGGCCGCCCGCCGCTGGAATCCGAGATTGCTGCCGAGCTGGGCATGGAGCTGGACGATTACCAGTCTCTGCTGGGCAAGGTGCGTGGCACGCAGCTGGTCTATCTGGAAGACATTGGCGGTGGCGACGGCGATGATGGCGACGACTATCTGGAGCGCCATGTGGCCGATTCAGGTGCCGACCCCTTTGCGCTGCTGCGCGACCAGCGCCTGCGTGCTGCACTGGTCGATGCCATCAAGGCGCTGCCCGAACGCGAGCAGCATGTGATGGGCATGTACTACGAGCACGACATGAACCTCAAGGAAATCGCCGCCGTGCTGGGCGTGACCGAATCACGCGTGTGCCAGCTGCACAGCCAGGCCATTGCGCGCCTTCGCACCAAGATGCGGGCACATTGAGGTTTTAGTGCTTTGAGGCTGTGGCGCTTATCTATCAAGCGATAAGCGCTATTTTTTTGTGAAAGCTGCTTGAAAAGTACTACTCGGCAGCGTGAATACCAGTTCTGAACCTTGCAAACGGCACTCACGCAGGTGAGGGATGTCGAGCAAGGGCCGCCCCGCCGCGAGGATGTTGTCTCCCTCCCGCGTAGCGAGAGAGGGGGAAGCGGTGGAGCCGCCTAGGCGGAGCTGCTCAGGGGGTGATTAAAAACCCAGGCTCGCTAGCAGATCATCGACCTGCGACTGCGAGGTCACCACATCGACGGTCTTCTCGGGGTCTACCACTGGGCCAGCCAGCTTGGGCTGAGCCACATCGGCGGGTGCCAGTACAGGTGGGTGCTCTGCGTCTTGCGAGGTCTGAATCAGCAGCTCCAGCAACTGAGATTCCAGATCCGCAGCCAGTGCCACAACGCGGGCAATCACCTGGCCTGTCAGGTCGTGAAAGTCCTGGGCCATCATGATTTCCGTCAGATGGCTATTGGTCTGCTGCGTGCCTTCTTCCACTTCCTGCAGATAGTTCATCACGCGCCCCCTGGCGACGGCGGCCACAGGGTCTTTGATGAGTTCGGCACGCATGGCTCGGGTGCGCTCGGCCAGCGCGTCCTGCTGGTTCTGCGTCACTTCCACCTGGCTCAGCACCTTTTCTGCCGCTTCGCCCGTCAGGCGGGCGATATAGGACAGGCGACTCTGCGCATCAGGCAACTCGCCCATGCTGCCACGCAAGCGATCCGCATAACCCAGCTCGTTGAGCGAGTTATGCAACTGGCGTGTCAGCACGCCAATCTTGTAGTGGACGTTGGCGGAAGCCGGGTCGCTGCTCATGGCTTAGAGGTCGAGTTTCTTGATGATGAGGTTGACCTTCTCTTCCAGCGTGGCCTTGGTGAAGGGCTTGACGATATAGCCAGCGGCGCCGCCCTGGGCTGCGGCCACGATGTCTTCCTTGCGGGCTTCGGCCGTGACCATCAGCACCGGCAGGTGCTTGAGCTTTTCATCCTGCTTGATCTCATTGAGCAGCTGAAAGCCGTTCATGTTCGGCATATTGATGTCGGTCACGACAAAGTCAAACTTGCTGGCTCGCAGCTTGTTGATGGCCACCACGCCATCCTCGGCCTCATCGGCGTCGGCAAAGCCGCTCTCCTTGAGCAGGTTGCGCACGATACGGCGCATGGTGGAAAAGTCATCAACAATCAAAAATCGCAGGGCATTAGCCACGAGAGGCCCTTTCGGTCGGAATAGGTGCGGGGAAACAAGTTTTCAGCCGTGATGGTAACAATTTGTCAGTCTCATGGCGACGGTCGTGCATTGTCCGGCTTTTCGGCAGACTGTGGAGCAACTTCAGTGCTTGTTACAAACTCTTCGGCTGGCCCCAGAGACTGGCTAGCCTTGATGGGGTTGCTGGCACTGTCCTGAACTGCGGGGGCAGTTGGTTTTGCAGGCTTGGCAGATGATGCTGCCGCCGTGCTGGCCGCCTTTTGCATGCTGTCAATGGCTTGGCCTGCATTTTCGGCAGTTTCTGCTTCGCCACTGCCCAGCACGCGGCGCTCGGCTTCCTTGGTCAGCACGGTAATGGTGATGCGGCGGTTCTGTGCGGCGCGGGGCTGCTCGGGCATCAGCAGGTCGCTGCTGGCCATGCCTACCACGCGGGCCAGTTTGTCCAGCGGCATGCCAGCGGCCACTAGTTCGCGGCGCGATGCATTGGCGCGGTCGGCAGACAGCTCCCAGTTGCTATAGCCACGGTCGGCATTGCCATAAGGCGCGGCATCGGTGTGGCCAGACAGGCTGATGCGGTTTTCCGCATTGCCCATGGCCGCGCCAATCTCGCGCAGTATGTCGCGCATATAGGGTTTGACCACGGCGCTGCCGCTGTCGAACATGGGGCGGTTCTGATCGTCCACGATCTGGATCATCAGCCCGTCCTGGGTAATCTCGGTGCGGATCTGCGAGCGGTACTCATTGAGCTTAGCGTTGCTCGCAATCATCGCGTCCACCTTGGCTTTGAGCGCATGCAGGCGCTGTGCATCGCGCTTGGACTCGTCAGCGCGGCCCAT
This sequence comes from Comamonas fluminis, assembly GCF_019186805.1. Lineage (NCBI taxonomy): Bacteria > Pseudomonadati > Pseudomonadota > Betaproteobacteria > Burkholderiales > Comamonadaceae > Comamonas > Comamonas fluminis. The sequence goes on from NZ_CP066783.1 coordinate 455,392, forward strand.
GGCCTGGCTGGCGCGGCGGTTGGCGTTTTCTTCGGCCTCAGAACGGCGCACCTGGCCATGCACCTTGGATAAGTCATTGCCGCCACCCGGCACAATGCTGGAGCTGTTGCCAGCGCCAGTGCCGCCCGACATGGCCACTTTCAGCGGCGAGTTGAAATACGCGGCAATGCCCTGCAGTTCCCCCTGGGCGGTCGAGCCCAGCAGCCACATCAGCAGAAAAAACGCCATCATCGCCGTCACAAAGTCGGCATAGGCAATCTTCCAGGCGCCACCATGGTGGGCGGGAGCCACCTTTTTGACGCGCTTGATGATGATGGGCTGCAGCTTCTTGTCAGCCATGAGAGCGCTCCGCCTGCATCACTTCTTGCCCTTGACGTGGGTTTCCAGCTCCAGAAAGCCGGGGCGCTCCGTTGAAAACAGCACCTTGCGACCAAACTCGATGGCCGTAGCCGGGTTGTAGCCCTGCATGCTGGCCAGCAGCGTGGCCTTGATGCATTCAAATTCCTTGGCGCCATCCTGCGCACGCTGCTCCAGCAGCGCGGCCATGGGCTCCACCAGCGCATAGGCCAGCAAAATGCCCAGAAAGGTACCGACCAGGGCCGATGCAATCATGCCGCCCAGCACCGCAGGCGGCTGGCCCACAAAGGCCATGGTGTTCACCACGCCCAGCACGGCGGCAATAATGCCAAAGGCTGGCAGCGCGCCCGCCAGGCGGTTCAGCGCCGCCACGGGGCCATGGGCCTCAGCATGGTGGGCTTCAATTTCGCTGTCCATCAGCGCTTCAATCTCGTGGGCGTTGAGGTTGCCCGAAACCATCATGCGCAGATAGTCGGTCAGAAACTCCATCACATGGTGGTCGGCCAGCAGGCTGGGGTAATTCTGAAAGACGGTAGAAGACTGCGGATCTTCCACATCGGACTCGATGGACATCAGCCCTTCCTTGCGGGCCTTCTGCAGCAGCTCATACAAGAGCGCCATGATCTCCATATACCGCGCCTTGGTAAACCGCGAAGGCTTGAGTACGGACGGAATCGCCTTGGCCGTGGCCTTGAGCACCTTGGGCTGGTTGCTGACGATAAAAGCGCCTAAAGCGCCCCCGCCAATAGTCACTAGCTCAAACGGCAGCGCCTTCATAAGAACACCCACGCTGCCGCCGTGCAGCACATACATGCCAAAGATGCAGCCGAAGGCGACGATATAACCGATGAGAACAAGCATAGGGTCTGATTGTGGAGTGAGATGCCCACGGTCATAGGTGCAAAAAGCTGGGCGTTTGCGCTGTAGATCGGCAGCTAGAGGCTGATATGTAGGGCGATGCAGCTTGGGTAGAGCTGCCCCGGCAGACTGCGCATTTGATAAAAGTCAAAGCCAAAGTTACATCTGGAAATTTTTTTGCAGAACTCCCTAAAGTTTCCAGGCGAGGGGGCCGATAACAGCTTCAACAGGGGAAAAAGCCCTGTCACCAGCGGGCCACAGCAGCAAATATTCAAGGAACTGCAGGCTGAGGTGCTGGATTGGGCTGCCGCCGCCGCCCACCCTGAAAGGTTTCAGGTCACTGTGGCGGCGACGTTTTGATCTCACAGAGGAGTTCTCATCATGGCAATGACCATCAACACCAATATCCAGTCGCTCAACGCACAACGCAACCTGGGTACCTCGCAATCCTCGCTGGCGACCTCCATGCAGCGCCTGTCTTCGGGCCTGCGCATCAACAGCGCCAAGGATGATGCGGCTGGTCTGGCGATCTCCGAGCGTATGACATCTCAGATTCGTGGTCTGAACCAGGCTCAGCGTAATGCCAACGACGGTGTTTCTCTGGCTCAAACAGCTGAAGGTGCTTTAAGCACAATTGGCGGTAACCTGCAGCGCATTCGTGAATTGGCCGTGCAATCTGCCAATGCGACAAATAGTGATAGTGATCGTGTAGCTTTGCAAAAAGAAGTTACACAGTTGACTGAAGAGATTGATCGCGTTGCCCGCACTACTGAATTCAATGGCACAAAGCTCCTTGATGGTTCTTTCACATCCAAGGCTTTTCAAGTAGGTGCAAATGCAGGGCAGACAATTACTGTTGATTCGATTTTGGATGCAAAAACGAACTCGCTTGGCCAGTATCAAGGCGTAAGTGCAACTGGGCAAGCAATTGGTACTACCAAGTCAGACATGACTATCGCGCTGAATCCTCCTGCAGGGGGGGCTCAGGCAGCGAAGACGGTAACAATGAAGGATGTTGCAGCGGATGCGAAGGCTATTGCAAATGCCATTAACACCTCGGGAGTTTCGGGGCTGACGGCCACCGCTGACGTAAATAATCTTGCAGGAGTTTCAGGCGCAACCGCAACTGCGGCAATGAGCGGCGAGGCAACCGTAAAAATTAACGGAATTGATATTAAGGTCACCGTAGGCACGGATACCGCTACGAACCTGAGCAATACTGTTAAGGCGATTAACGACAAGTCTGCAGCGAGTGGGGTGACCGCTACGTTGGATGGAGACAAAGTTAAACTGACCGCCGCAGATGGGCGCAATATCGATCTGGGATCTGCAACAGGCGGCACAGGATTGACAAATGCCCAACTGGGCTTGGCGAACGCCACAATTCAGCGCAGCACTGTTTCCTATGATTACCAAGCAGCTGATGGTGATACTCGAACCTTGTCCATCACAAATGGATTGGCTACTGCTGTTGCAAGCGTCGCCCCATCAGCTACAGGTCAACAGATCTCTCAGCTTGATATCTCGACTGTAGATGGTGCTAACAAGGCGATGAAGGCTGCGGACGCAGCATTGACAGCCATTAACTCCGGGCGAGCAGCCTTGGGTGCGATCCAAAATCGATTTGAATCTGTAGTGTCAAACTTGAGTGTCAACAGCGAAAACTTGTCTGCAGCAAAGGGGCGAATTACTGATGCCGACTTTGCTTCGGAAACTGCCAACCTGAGCCGCTCGCAGATTCTGCAGCAAGCTGGTACTGCGATGGTGGCACAGGCCAACCAACTGCCTCAGGGCGTGCTGTCCCTGCTGCGTTAATTGCATCAAATTCACCAGCCCCAAGCTGGTGAAGCAAGTGCAAGCCAAAGCCTCCTTCGCGAGGCTTTTTTCATTGCCTGCATCTTGATATGTGTTTGGTGTGCTGCCTTCAATTGTAAAAATAGCGGTGCTTTAGGCCTCTTATCGGTCTTATGTTGGCTGTCGCTTGCTCCAACAATCCTCGTACCCGGAATACCAGACTTCGTCCGTGTTTCCGGTCACGTGGGCCAGCGCCGTCGCTGGTCGTGAAAACGGCTAGAACGTCGCCGGTTTACTGGCTTGAAACAGGAGCACATGCCATGGCAGCCATCATCAATACGAATATCCAGTCGCTCAATGCACAGCGCAATCTGAGCTCATCTCAAAGCCAGCTGGCTACATCCATGCAGCGCCTGTCTTCGGGCTTGCGCATCAATAGCGCCAAGGATGACGCAGCAGGTTTGGCTATTTCTGAGCGCATGACCACCCAGGTACGTGGTTTGACGGTTGCCATGCGCAATGCCAATGACGGTATCTCTTTGGCGCAGACTGCTGAAGGAGCATTAAGCTCTCTGGGCAGCAATCTGCAGCGTATCCGTGAATTAGCGGTGCAGTCACGCAACGCCACAAATTCTGCAGAGGATCGTGCTGCTCTCGATGCAGAAGTTCAGCAGCTTAAGTCTGAAATTACACGGATTGCCCAGCAAACCAACTTCAATGGAACCCAACTGCTGGATGGCTCCTTCACCAATATGGCGTTTCAGGTTGGTGCCAACCAAGGGCAGACCATTGATGTCAATGCCATTGTGAATGCGAATGTTGAGGCACTCGGCGATTGGAAGAGCGTTGCCGTGCCATCAAAAATGGCTGGAGAAAATGTCGAAGCGGGAACCTCATCAGTTAACGTGCCTGGTATTGCCAAGCTTGAGGTGGGGGTGCCGACTTTTACAGCCGGTCCACCTGATGCATATGACTTTGCAGCGTTCGATCTGAAGGTGAATGGCGGCACGGTTATCAATGTTGCAGCAAGCACAGGGGGAACGAAGGAAGCAGCGCTGGCTGACTTGGCCACAAATTTGGCTGCAGCCATTAACGACACTGCTGATGGTTTGGGTGCGAATGCTGTATCCGTTAATGTTGTCAATGGGAAGCTGGAAATTGCATCTACATCCAATAGTGTGGAAACAATAGCAGCGACAGGCGCCGGAGGGGCAACAACAACTCCAATTGGTACTTCTGCAATTGCATTGCCAGCACAAAAAGCGGTGAGTTCAGGTGGACTTCCTGCTTTGGATAGTTCTGCTGGATTGAAGATTAATGGTGCGGTTATTGAGCTGAATGCCAGTGCATCGCCATCTGACCGCCTCAAAGATTTAGTCGAAAAGATCAATAGCAGCACGTATACCTCGCCAAACACTCCCGTGACGGCTTCCATCGTGAATGGTTCTCTGTCGCTTACATCGGCGACGGGTGACATCGTGATTGAAAGCGCTTCTGGCAAAGAACAGAATGTGCTTGCAGGAACGGGGTTGCACGTTGGAAATTCGAAGGTCGGAGATGCGAGCTATATCTCTGGATCGCGCGGATTTGAAGCTGCTGGCAAGCAAACTGGCTTTGCCAGTTTGAATGTTCTGGATGCAGAGCTTGCTGATAACGCCATCCTCGCGATGGATGCAGCTTTAACTGCGGTCAATGGCGCGCGAGCAACTCTGGGCGCTATTCAGAGTCGTTTTGAAACCACGGTCGAAAACCTGAGCGTTAACGCTGAAAACCTCTCTGCATCGCGCAGCCGCATCATGGACGCTGACTTCGCCGCAGAAACCGCAAATCTGAGTCGCACACAGATTCTGCAGCAGGCCGGTACAGCCATGGTGGCCCAGGCCAACCAGCTGCCGCAGCAGGTGTTGAAGCTGTTGCAGGGCTGATATTCGGCTGACATTATCGAAAGTGCTTAAGTTCTGCATTCGCTGGCCGAAATGCAGAGTGCAGTACTGTCCATAAAGACGACGCGCAGGCGTCGTTTGTTCAATGACGCAAACCGTGCCTGCTGCGCGCACAGGTGTTTGTGCAGAGGGAGTTTTGTATGGCTATCAGCTCAGTGGGTATCGGCAGTGGTCTGGATGTGGAAACCATCGTCAAGCAATTGGTGGCGCTGGAGTCCAAGCCCATTACTGCTTTGCAGACCAAGGCCAGTGGTATCAATACCCAGATATCGGCTTTTAGCCAGTTGAAGTCGCAAATCTCCAATCTGCAGGACCAGGTGGTCAAGCTTGCAAAGCCCGCGACCTGGCTGGGTAACACGTTGACCTCTTCCAATTCGACACTGGTTACGGGCACGGCCACCTCCAGTGCTGTGCAGGCAACATACGACGTCAAGGTGTCGCAGATGGCGGCAGGGCAGACGATTGGCTCTGGTCTGGTCACTAGCGCTACTGAGCTCGGCTCAGGCACGCTGACTTTCACCATGGGGACTTGGGGTGAGAGCGGGCTCACGGCCAATACCAAGGATGGCAAGGATGTGAGCTTTAGTGTGAATATCACTGAAGCGGACGATTCTCTGGCCAAGATCGCTGCCAAGATCAATGCGGAAAAGGGTGATGTGAGTGCCACGGTGCTCAAGGATCACACGGGCGAGCGACTGGTGCTGCAGTCCAAGACGACGGGTGTGAACTCGGCTTTCAAGGTGGAGGCAGAGGGTGCTGGCTTGCAGCAGTTTGCCTACGGCGGCACCGATGGAAAAATGACGCGCTCTGTGGAGGCCAAAGACACGCTGGCGACCATTAACGGTATTCAGATGGCTTCGCACACCAATGTGTTTGAAGAGGTCGCTGCAGGTGTAACTTTGACGGTTTCGCAGAAGATGGCGGACGCCGATGCACCGGTGCGCATCACCATTGCCAATGACACTGCGACGGCCAAGACTGCGCTCAAGAACCTGGTGGAGTCCTATAACGCCCTCAGTAGTGCATTGACCACCATGACGGCTTACGACAAGGACACCAAAACTGCGGGCACCCTGCAGGGCGACTCCACTGCAGTGAACCTGCAGTCGGCAATGCGCCGTATCTTGTCGGGCCCAGGTGGTAGTGGTGGTGAGTTCAGCAGTTTGTCTCAGATCGGACTTGCGTTCCAGAAGGATGGAACACTCAAGATTGACGACACCAAGCTGGATAAGGCGTTGAAAGATCCCGAGAGTCTGTCCAAGTTCTTTACTGCGGATGTTGATGATGCGAATCAGGATGGCTTTGCAGTGCGCCTGAAGGATTTCACGACAGGGCTGCTGTCCACTGATGGAACCTTTACCACCAAAGACAATACGCTCAAAGACGCTCTCAAGCGCAATACCGCAGATCAGGACAAGCAGACCACGCGAGTCACGAACTATGAGGCGCGCCTGCGGGCCCAGTATTCGCGTCTGGACACGCAGATGGCCAGCTTGAAAGCGCTGGACACCTATGTTTCGCAGCAAGTCACTACGTGGAATAAATCCACCAGTTAATCGCTTGAAACCTGCAGATAGGGCTTAATTCCCCTCTGAGTCTGCCGATAACAAAGGCAGTAATTTGAGAAACTGCAGCGAAGGAGTTTTGTGATGTTTTCCCCAGCCAATGCGCGCGCAATGTCGGCTTACCGTCAGGTGGGTGTGCAATCCGTGGTGGACAGCGCATCGCCTCAGCAGTTGATCAAGATGCTGTTTGATGGTTTGCTCGCGTCTATCAATGCAGCCCGTGGAGCCATAGAGCGCGGCGATATCAATGAAAAAGTGCGCCATATCGGCAAGGCCGTACGCATTTTGCAAGAGGGCTTGCTCAGTGCTCTGGATCGCGAAAAAGGCGGTGAGCTGGCAGGAAACTTGGCCGCGCTTTATGACTATTGCACGACCCGCCTGACGCTGGCAAATGCTCGCAATGATCTGGCCATGGTGGATGAGGTGGCGGGCCTGGTGGGAACGGTTGCACAAGGCTGGAACGAGATAACAAATGCACCGGCACCCGCTGGCGCTTAAAAAAATGGAGCACACATTGATCGATTACTACCGCGCCATTGAGGAGAGCAGTGCCAAGATGCTGCAGGCTGCCCAGAACAAGGACTGGGACGGTGTTGCGCGCTATGAGGGCACTTGTGCTGTGCTGATCGAGCAACTGCGTTTTCGCTCGAAGGATGAAAAGCTGGAGCCTGAGCTGCGCAAGGAGAAGGCACGCATCATGCAGCGCATTCTGAGCAACGATGCCCAGATTCGTGTGCTGGCCGAGCCTTGGCTGGCAAGCTTTGAACATATGTTCGATGGTCAGCCGCATGTGATGCATTGATCGCCAACGGCATCACAACGAAATAACAAAGCCCTGCTGCAGTGATGCATCAGGGCTTTTTCTATGGGGTTGGAGTCAAAAGGGGTTGTGGCTCAATGCAGGTAGGCGGCTGCAGCTATTGATTTTGAATCTCAGTTGGACGTCGAGCCAATAAAAAGCCCGCATGTCATCACAACATGCGGGCAAGCCTTGGAGGGCAATTCTGAGGCGTGGGCTATGTGCTCACACCTGCATATTCATTACGTCGGTATAGGCCTGCACCAGGCGGTTACGCACATGCAGCGTGGCCTGAAAGCCGATCTGCGACTTCTGCATGGCGACCATGGTCTGCTCCAGGCTGACGGCGGAGTTTTCCAGCTGCACCTGGCGCTGCAGTTCGCTGGAATGGTTTTGTGTGCTGCTGACCGATTGCAGTGCGCTTTGCAGGGCTTGACCAAAGCCGCCGGCGGCGACGGGAGATGGCGAGCCGCTGACTTTGCCAAGCTGGCTGCCCAGCTGGGCGGGGGAAAGAGCAGGGATCTTGAGGTCCATAAGTAGTTCCAGCTTGGAAGATTGATTGCCGCAATCCTAGGTTTTTCCGCAGGCAACAGACGGGGGATAAATGGGGGAAACGGCGCGCTTATCGGGGGAACGCGCCGGGCCTGAATCCGAATAATCCACAGGACGCTAGACCTCGTGTGGGGTCTGACACCTTGGAATTCAAATGTCTGCTGTTGCTGAAATCCCTGTCCCCAATGCCATGCCCGGCTCGGCGCAGCCGGCACGCCCTGCGCTTGCGCAGCGCTGGAATACGCTCGATCGCGGTCAGCGATTGCGCTGGGGTGCGCTTGCGGCGCTGGTTGCAGTGGGCTTGGTGGCGGCGGCGATGTTCTATCGCCAGCCCGATTACAAGCTGCTGTTTGCCAATGTCAGCGACAAGGATGGCGGCGCCATCGTGGCGCAGCTGACGCAGATGAACGTGCCCTACAAGTACAGCGAGGGCGGCGGCTCCATCCTGATTCCTGCCGACCGTGTGCACGATGTGCGGCTGAAGCTGGCCACGCAAGGCCTGCCCAAGGGCTCGGTCACTGGTTTCGAACTGATGGAAAACAGCAAATTCGGCATTACGCAGTTTCAGGAGCGCCTGAATTTTCAGCGCGGGCTGGAGGGGGAGCTGACCCGTTCCATCCTGGCGCTGAACGCCGTGCAAAGCGCCCGCGTGCATCTGGCGCTGCCCAATCAGAATGGATTTTTCCGCGAGCAGCAAAAGCCTTCGGCCTCTGTGCTGCTGAGCTTGCACCCTGGCCGTGTGCTGGATCGTGCGCAGATCGCTGGCATCGTGCATCTGGTGGCATCCAGCGTGCCTGAGATGGAGCCCACCGCCGTCAGCGTGCTGGATGACACGGGCAAGCTGCTGTCGCAGTCGCCCGACGGCAGTGCCGGCAGCGTGGACATGCAGCAGTTCCTCTACACCCAGCAGGTAGAGCAGCAATATGTGCGCCGCATTCTGGACATTCTGGAGCCCGTGGTCGGCAAGAACAATGTGAAGGCCCAGGTTTCGGCAGAGATGGATTTCAGCCAGACCGAATCGACTTCGGAGCAGCACCGCCCCAATCAGGCCGCTGATGGCGGTGCAGTGCGCAGCCAGCAGGTGATGGAAACCAATGCTGAAAAGACCGCCGTGCCGCCCACTGGTGTGCCTGGTGCCACCAGCAATCAGCCACCACAGAACTCCACTGCGCCCATCAATGGCGCCAATCCTGCACCTCAGGCGGCTGATGGCGGCCAGGGTCAGGGCCGTGGCCAGGGCAGCAAGCGCGAATCCATTACCAACTATGAAGTAGACAAGACCGTCAAGGTCACCCGTGGCAGCTCCGGCAATATCAAGCGCCTGACAGCCGCCGTGGTCATCAATGCGCCGCTGGCAGTGCCTGCTGGCGGTGATGCGGCAACTGCTGCCAATGCCGCAGCGGTCAGCGCTGGCATGCGCCCTTTGAGCGCGCAGCAGCAAGAGCAATTGCTGACGCTGGTGCGCGAGACCGTGGGCTATAGCTCCGACCGTGGTGACTCGGTGAATCTGGTCAGTGCGCCGTTTATGGAAAGCAGCGCTGCACCTGCAGAACTGCCTCTGTGGAAAGACCCTGAAGCACAGGCCATGGCCAAGAGCCTTGGTGTGCCGATTGCGCTGGCACTGTTTGGTGCGCTGGTGCTGCTGGGCTTGGTGCGCCCGATGCTCAAGGGCCGCAAGTCTGCGCCGGGCAGCCAGCTCAATGCGATTGAGGCCGAACAGCTCGATCGCCCCGCGTTGCCAGCTCCAGCGACCGAGCTGACACCCACCAAGGAGCAGCAGCGACTGGACCAGGCGCGCAGCCTGGCCAAGCAGAACCCGATTGCGGTGGCGAATATTGTGAAGACCTGGATAAACGGCGAGGGATAGAAGTCACCCCCTGAGGCGCTTTGCGCCTTCCTCCTCTCTCTACGCGCTGCGCGCTATGGAAGGGGGACGATGCCCTCGCGGCGGGGCGGCCCTTGCTCGGCATCCCTCGCTTGTGGCAGTTGAGTCATTGAAAGAGAGTTGTGAATATGGACGATAGAGGTTTGAACGACGCTGCCATCTTGCTGGTCTCCCTCGGAGAGGAAGAGGCGGCTGAGGTGTTCAAGCATCTGACGCCCAAGGAAGTGCAGAAGCTGGGCGAGACGATTGCGCGCATGCGTGGCGTGACGCGTGACAAGGTGGATTTTGTGATCGACCGCTTCACCAGCGATGCGGCTTCGCAGAGCTTGCTGGTGGATGACGCCAGCGACTATGTGCGCTCGGTTCTGAAGCGGGCGCTGGGCGATGACAAGGCTGCGCTGCTGATCGATCGTATCTTGCAGGGCGGTGATATCTCGGGCATTGAAAGCCTGAAGTGGATGGACCCTCTGTCAGTGGCAGAGCTGCTGCGCGGAGAGCACCCACAGATCGTGGCAGCGATTCTGGTGCATCTGGAGTATGAGCAGGCAGCCGCTGTGCTGATGCAGTTCCCCGACCGTTTCCGCAGCGAAGTCATGCTGCGCGTGGCCACGCTGGAAGGCATTCAGCCCGCTGCGCTCAAGGACTTGAACGAGGTGCTGTTTCAGGTGCTGGCCGGTGGCGACAAGGTGCGCAAGACCTCGCTGGGCGGTGTCAAGACAGCGGCCGAAATGCTCAACCAGCTGGGCGGCAATGCCGATGTGGCAGTGCTCGATTCCATTCGCCATTACGACCCCGAGCTGGCACAGAAGATCATGGACAAGATGTTTGTCTTCGACGATCTGGTCAAGCTCGACGATCGCTCGGTGCAGCTGGTGCTGCGCGAGGTGGTGTCCGAGACGCTGATCGTGGCGCTCAAGGGCGGCTCGATGGAAGTGCGCGACAAGATTCTGGCCAATATGTCCATGCGTGCGGCCGAGTCGCTGCGCGAAGATCTGGAAGGCCGCGGCCCCATGCGCCTGTCCGAAGTGGAAGCGCAGCAGAAGGAAATTCTCAAGGTCGTGCGTCGTCTGGTGGAAGAAGGCCAGGTAACCATTGGCAGCGGTGCGGAGGACAGCTATGTCTAACGGCCAGCCACCGCGCACCCACTCGCGCTTTATTCCGCAGGAAGAGATCGACAACAGCACCGTGGTGCAGTGGCGCTTTGGTGCGGTGGATGGACAGGGCGGCACTTTCACGCCCGCCCAGCCGGCAGCCTTTGTGCCCGCAGGCATGCATTTCAACGGCTTTTCGCCATCGATAGCCCATCAGCCAGCGCCCCAGCCTGAGGTGGCGGATGAGGCGTCGCAAGAGCCAGAGGCGCCCGCATTTGATGAAGCCCAGCTGCAGCAAATGCTGGATCAGGCGCGTGCCGAAGGCCATGCACAGGGCCTGAGCGAAGGCCGCACGCAGACGCAGCAGCAGTGGCAGCAGCGTCTGGACGACCATATCAACGGCGCAGGCCGCGAGAGCGCGCAGCGCGTGGACCATGTGCTGCAGTCGCTGGACGAGAACTTCAAGCAGATGCAGTCCGGCATGGCGCAGGAGCTGCTGAATCTGGCCTGCGATATTGCCCGCCAGGTGGTGCGCCAGGAGCTGCGCAGCCAGCCCCAGGCCTTGCTGCCCGTGATTCGCGAAGCGCTGGACATGCTGGTCGATGAAAGCCGGCCCGTCACCGTGCGCCTGAACCCTGCCGACTTTGAAGTGCTGGACCAGCCTTTGCGCACAGAGCATGGCGCGCACAGCCGCATTCAGTGGGTGGGCGATGCCGCCATTGGCACAGGCGATGTCAAGGTTGAATGCGGTGGTGCCGAAATTGACGGCAGCGTGGAAAAGCGCTGGCGCCGTGCCGTGGCTGCGCTGGGCCTGGTGTCCACCTGGTATGACGGGGACAAGGCATGAGCAGCGAACTGGGCGGCAACCTCTGGCCGCAATTCATAAGCCAGGCCAGAGCGCGCTACGCCCAGCCTGTGCCGCTGGAATGTCAGGGCCGCTTGACCAAGCTGACGGGCATGGTGCTGGAGGCTTCGGGCCTGCGCGTGCCCGTGGGCGCGCAATGCCATATTCACCAAGCTGGGCAGGAGCCTGTGCTGGCCGAGGTGGTCGGCTTTGCCGGTGAACGTGCTTATCTGATGCCTGCGGGCGATATTCAGGGCTTGTCCAGCGGTGCCATGGTGGTGCCTGCTGCGCCCTTTATTCCTGTGCCCCAGCTGGGTGTGGAACAAGGCGAAAAAATCAGCCAGACGGTGGGCGTGCTGCGCCTGCCCATGGGGGATGGCCTGCTGGGCCGTGTGGTGGATTCGCAAGGCGTGCCGCTGGATCGCGGCCCCGCACTGGATGGCGTGGTGCCCGAGGTGCTGGATCGCAATCCCATCAACGCCATGGACCGCGACCCCGTGCGCGAGTCGCTGGACACCGGCGTCAAGGCGCTGAACTCTCTGCTGACGGTAGGCCGCGGCCAGCGTCTGGGCCTGTTTGCAGGCTCGGGTGTGGGCAAGTCGGTGCTCCTGGGCATGATGGCGCGCTACACACAGGCCGATGTGATTGTGGTGGGCCTGATCGGCGAGCGTGGCCGCGAAGTCAAGGAATTTGTTGAAGACATTCTGGGCGCGCAGGACCGCAGCCGCGCTGTGGTGGTGGCGGCCCCCGCCGATGCGCCGCCGCTGCTGCGCATGCAGGGTGCCAGCTACGCCACGGCAATTGCCGAGCATTTCCGCGACAAGGGCAAGCATGTGCTGCTGCTCATGGATTCGCTGACCCGCTACGCCATGGCACAGCGCGAAATTGCCCTGGCCATTGGCGAGCCGCCTGCGACCAAGGGCTACCCACCATCGTGTTTTGCCAAGCTGCCCGCGCTGGTGGAGCGCAGCGGCAACGGCCTGCATGGCGTGGGCTCGATCACGGCCTTCTACACCGTGCTGTCTGAAGGCGATGACCAGCAGGACCCGATTGCCGATGCGGCCCGCGCCATTCTGGACGGCCACGTTGTTCTGTCGCGTGCGCTGGCCGAGACGGGGCATTACCCCGCTATTGATATCGAGCAGTCGGCTTCGCGCGTCATGCACAACGTGGTCTCGCGTGAGCACTTTGAACTGGCCCGCCGCTTTCGCGCCGTCTATTCGCGCTACCAGAAGGGGCGCGATCTGGTGCAGGTCGGCGCCTATGTGCCGGGGTCTGACCCGCAACTGGATGAAGCCATTGCGCTGCAGCCAGCGATGAGCAGTTTTCTGCAGCAAAGCATGTTTGAGAGCTCCAGCATGGAGCAAAGCCTGAGCGGCATGGCGCAGGCCATGCAGCATTGATCCGTCAGAGGGAGTAGTCGCAGATGTCGTCCTTGAATGCCTTGAACGTCGCTATTGAAGCTGCAGAGCGCAAACGTGATGCTGCCCGCACCGCCATGCAGGAACGCCAGCGCGCCCAGCAGGCCGCGCAGGCCCAGATGGATCAGTTGCAGGGCTATGTGGGTGAAATGCAGGCCCGCTGGGGGGCGCAGGAAGGTCTGGCTGTGCAGCCCGAAGTGATGCACCACCAGTATCAGTTCATGGAGCGGCTGCAGCACGCCATTGGCTTGCAGACCCGTGTGGTGGCTGATCAGGACATTCGTCTGGAAACCGCCCGTCAGGCCTTGCTGGCAGCGGAGCTGCGCGTAACCAGCCTGCAGAAAGTGGTGCAGGCCCGCAAGCGCGACATGGCTTTGGTGCAGATGCGGCGCGAGCAAAAGGAGACCGATGAGCGCGCCGCCATGGCCTTTTTTCGGCGCAGCTTCGGCCTGCAGCTCCAGGAGATCTGACGATGGCGGACACCAGAATTGACAGCTCTCGCAGCAGCGAGCCACGTACCGGCAAGGCTTCGGCACAGGCAATGGCATCTGCCAAAAGCAATGCTGCAGCCGGGGAGCAAGGGCAGGGCTTTTCATCGCTTCTGGCGGCGCTGGACGGCTTTGCAATGAATGGCTTGCAGCCAGCGACGACCGCAACATCGACCACGGCGCAGGATGAACAGACGGCCTTGCCCGGCCTGAGCGAGCAGGACGCGCTGCTGGCGGCGCAGGGGCATGCGCCCTGGATGAGTCTGGTTGCGCAGACTGCGCAGCTGGATGGGCAGGGCGATGTCGATATGCGCCAGGGCGCAGCAACAGATTTTCTCTCCGGGCGGGGTCAGGCCACGCAGCTGGCGCACCGCCAGGCTTTGCAGGTGGGTGATGCGGGCAGTTCCGGGGCGCATGCAGCGTTCATGGGCAAGGAATTGCAGTCCAATATGCCTCAAGTCCAGGTGGATCAAGCGCAGGCAGCTATGAATATGGAAGCGACAGCCCAGCCGCAAGTGCAGGAAGATGCCGCACAGGTGCAGGCCGAAAGCCAGAGCGCGCAGCCCGACGATGGCAAGAACGCCTTGTCTGTGCGTGCCGATGCGGCGCTGCACAAGCCTGTGGTTCAGTCGCCGCAGGGCATCAGCCTGCAAGGCATGACGACGGTGCAGCCGCAGACGCTGGACGGACTCAAGGACTTGCTGCGTGCCGCCAGGTCGCCGCAGCAGGAAGAAGGCGCTGTAAACAAGGCCGGTGGCACACAAGGCCCGCATGATTTGCTGGCGGCGGCCGCTGCCGCTGCCGTTGGGGCTGCCATGGGCGCGGCCAGCGCAGGCATGCAGGGCGGTGGGCAGAACGCTTCGGATTTTGGGCAGAACCTGGCGGGCCAGGATGCTGCGCCGACGGAGCGTGAGCAGGAAGTCTCCGAGCAAGTGGCCTTCTGGGTGCACCAGAAGACACAGAATGCCTCGGTCTCCATTCAGCACGAAGGCAAGCCGATTCAGGTGCAGGTGCAGCTCAACGGCCAGGAAGCGCATGTGCGCTTTGCTGCTGATGACGCGCAGGCGCGCCAGTTGCTGGCCGATGGCCAGGCGCAACTGCGTGAATTGCTGCAGTCGCAGGGGCTGAGTCTGAGTGGCGTCAGCGTGGATGCCGGGTCAGCGGATTCCGGCTCTGGCCGCCAGAGTGCCGATCAGCAGCCCGCGCAGGCCAGAACGGCGCGAGTGACGGTGGCCGCAGACATGGCAGGCGTGGCGGGAACTGCAGTATCAAATGCAACCAGAAATACGCAATCTGGCGTGGATTTGTTCGTCTGACAAGGCTGTGAACTGGCGTCAGCGGGGCTGGCGATGCGTGAATCAAGCCGGGATTCGCGCTTTTATTCCGGCAATGGTGCAGGAGGCGGACGGCGAATAATTCAGGCGTGGACCTTCTGTGTCGCAGCAATGGCTGCGGGGCGGTTGCAGTCCCTCACTCTTGAGGAAATTCCGCCGTGTCAGCCAACCCCAATGTCGCACCTGCCGCTCCTGCGAAAAGCAAGAAGCTGATTGTCATCGTGGCCATCATTGCCGTGCTGGCCATCGTGGCTGCAGCGGCCTATGTGTTGATGATGCAGCGTCAGCACAGCAGTGTGGACGGTGCTGAAGAAGAAGTCTCCGCCAAGGCCACCGTGCCCACCTTTCTGCCGCTGGACAATATGGTGGCCAACCTGTCTGACCCCGGTGGCGACCGTTTTGTGCAGCTGGGCATTACGCTGGAGCTGGCCGACGAGAAGACGGCATCTACCGTCAAGCAATACCTGCCCAGCATTCGCAACGGCATTCTGATGCTGGTGTCACAGCGCACTGCCGATGAGCTGCTGGCCCGTGAAGGCAAGGAAAAGCTGGCTGCCGACATTCTGGAAGAAGTGTCCGCACCACTGGGCTTTGGCGCGAACGCCAAGAAGCGCGCGCGTGACGATGAAGACGCCGACGAAGACCGCCCTCGCGCCAGCCGCAAGAGCCCGGTGCGTCGCGTGCTGTTTTCCAGCTTCATCATCCAGTAAGCAGGGAGGCGCTGCATGAGCGATTCTTTTCTCTCTCAGGAAGAGGTTGATGCTCTTCTGGAAGGCGTTACCGGCGAAAGCCAGCGCTCCGAGGTGGTGGAAGTCGATCTGGGCCAGATCCGCAACTACGACATCTCCAGCCAGGAACGCATCGTGCGTGGGCGCATGCCCACCATGGAAATCGTCAATGAGCGATTTGCCCGCAATTTCCGCATTGGCCTGTTCAACTTCATTCGCCGCAGCCCGGAAGTCTCCGTTGGCACGGTGACGGTGCAGCGCTACAGCGCGTTCCTGCGCGAGCTGGCGGTGCCCACCAATTTCAACATCATGGCCATTCGCCCGCTGCGCGGCAATGGTCTGATCGTGTGCGAGCCATCGCTGGTGTTCGGCGTGATTGACACGCTGTACGGCGGCACGGGCCGCTTGCAGACCCGCATTGAAGGGCGTGATTTTTCGACCACTGAGCAGCGCGTCATCAACCGCCTGGTCAATGTGATCTGCGAGGAATACAAAAAGGCCTGGCATGGCATTTATCCGCTGGAGCTGGCCTATCAGCGCTCGGAAATGCAGCCGCAGTTCGCCAATATCGCCACGCCCAGCGAAATCGTGGTCTCCACCGCGTTCCAGCTGGAGATTGGTGATATCACCGGCTCCATCCATATCTGCATGCCCTATGCAACGCTGGAGCCGATTCGTGATGTGCTGTATTCATCGACGCAGGGCGATGCCATCGAGGTGGACCGCCGCTGGGTCAAGGTGCTGACGCGAGAGATTCAGGCTGCCGAGGTCACGCTGGTGGCCGAGCTGGCACGGGCGGACGCCACGGTGGAGCAACTGCTGGCCATGCGCCCCGGCGATTTCATCGAACTGGACCGTGAGCCGCTGATTCGCGCCTCCATCGGCGGGGTGCCGGTTTTCGAGTGCCAGTACGGCACGCACAACGACAAATATGCAATCCGCGTGGAGCGCAGCCTGCGCGGCGGCGATTCAGGCTGGATGGGAGAGAAGCATGGCAATTGAAGACACCAACAAGCCCGCGGGCGATGATCCGTTCTCCGGCTGGGCCGAGGCGCTGGAAGAACAGCGTCAGCACGATCAGGCTGCATCCGGCCCGGATATGTCCGAGCAGGGCGGCCCGCTGAGCGGCGACGCCGCACGCAGCTTTGGCGATGTGCCGGTGCACGACATCAATATGGTGCTGGATATTCCAGTGCAACTGTCCGTGGAGCTGGGTCGCACCAAGGTGCCGATCAAATACATTCTGCAGCTGGCCCAGGGCTCGGTGGTGGAGCTGGATGCGCTGGCCGGTGAGCCCATGGATGTGCTGGTCAATGGCTACCTCATCGCACAGGGCGAAGTGGTGGTGGTCAATGACAAGTTTGGTATTCGCCTGACGGACGTGGTCACGCCGTCGGAGCGCCTGCGCCGGGTCAGCCGTGGTTGAAGGCGCAGCAGGCGCTGCCGCCAGCACGGCTGCTGTGACAGCCGCGCCGTCTATGTGGCCCACGCTGATTCTGGTGGCGCTGTTTGTGGCGGCCATGGCATGCCTGCCCTGGCTGGTGCGCAGATTGCAGCAGAAAAACCTGCTGCCCCGTGGCATGGGTATGGCGCGGGGTGCGGCGCCGCTGCAGCAGCAGGTGCTGGGCTCGCTGGCCATCGGCCCGCAGCAGCGTGTAGTAACCGTGCAAGTGGGCGAAGGCGATGAAGCCGTGCGCCTGGTGCTGGGCGTGACCGCGCAGCAGATTCAATGCCTGCATGTGCTGCAAGCCCAGTCTGCGCCTGCGCAAGCTGCTCACCCTTATGTAGCAAACCCGCCGAACCCTGCCTCGTTCACCGACTCACTGATGCGCGCACAGGCGGGTGACTCGGCCCGGAATTCTGGAAATGTCTAAGTTTGTACCGCGCACCGCGATGCGTGCCGCAGTAATGGCTGCTCTGGCCCTGCCGCTGGTGGCAGCGGCGCAGGGTGCGCCAGCCAGCCTGCCTTTGCTGGTGGGGCAGGGCGCAGGCGGCAATAGCTATTCGGTGCCTATTCAGACACTGCTGTTCTTTACAGCGCTGTCGTTTCTTCCCGCCATTTTGCTGTTGATGACGGGCTTTACCCGCATCGTCATTGTGCTGAGCCTGCTGCGCCAGGCGCTGGGCACGCAGTCGGCGCCGCCCAATCAGGTGGTGATCGGCCTTTCGCTGTTCCTCACCATGTTTGTGATGGGGCCCACGCTGGACAAGGTCTATCAGGAAGCCTATCTGCCCTATACACAGAACAGCATCAGCTTCGAGCAGGCCATTGAAAAAGCCGAGGCGCCTATGCGTGGCTTCATGCTCAAGCAGACGCGCCAGTCGGACTTTGCCCTGTTCAAGCGCCTGGCCAAACTGGATGCGAGCGTTACCGCCGAAACCGCACCGCTGCGTGTGCTGGTGCCCGCTTTTGTGACCAGTGAGCTGAAAACGGCCTTCCAGATCGGCTTCATGATCTTTATTCCGTTTCTGGTCATCGACATGGTGGTGTCCTCCATCCTCATGTCGCTGGGCATGATGATGCTGTCGCCGGTGTTGGTGGCTTTGCCGTTCAAGCTCATGCTGTTTGTGCTGGCGGATGGCTGGAATTTAATTATTGGGTCGCTGGCCGCAAGTTTTGCGGTCTAGCGAAGCGCAAGGAAAGTCATGACTTCTCAATTTGTTCTGACCTTTGGGCGCGAAGCACTGACTTTGCTGCTGATGATTTCCATGCCTGTGCTGGGTGTGGTCATGGGCGTGGGTTTGCTGGTCAGCGTCTTTCAGGCGGTGACCCAGGTGCATGAGGCCACGCTGGCCTTTGTGCCTAAGCTGCTGGCAGCGGTGGCCGTGTTTGCCGTGGCCGGGCCATGGATGCTGTCCACCTTGGTGGATTTCATCCGTCGAACCATTGAAGGCATCCCCGGAGCCGTCGGGTGATTTCTTTTAGCGAAGCGCAGATTGCCGCCTGGCTGTCGCCGCTGATCTGGCCTTTTGTGCGTGTGCTGGCGCTGTTCACCACGGCGCCGGTGTTTTCGCAAAAAGCCATTCCCATGCGGCTCAAGGTGGGGCTGGCTTTCTTGATTGCGCTGTGCGCGCAGCCAACGCTGGGCGATCAGACCGTGGTCAGCATTGCCTCGCCGCAGGCGCTGGGCACGCTGGTGCAGCAGATTGTGGTGGGCCTGTCCGTCGGCTTTGCCGTGCGGCTGGTGATGGCCGCGGTGGAAGTGGCCGGTGAAGTGGTGGGTTTGCAGATGGGGCTGAACTTTGCCTCGTTCTTTGACCCGACCAGCAACGCCCAGCTCAGCGCCGTGGCGCGCTTCATGGTGCAGATTGCCACGCTGCTGTTCATCGTCATCAACGGCCACCTGCTGGTGCTGATGGCCGTGCTCAAGAGCTTTGAGGCTTTTCCGGTAGATGGCAACTTCATGCAGGCCATTGCCCAGATGCGCATTCATGAGATGGGCAGAGCCGTTTTTGCCAGCGCGTTCTGGATTGCCCTGCCCATGATTGCCATGCTGCTGTTCGTCAACCTGGTGCTGGGCATCATCTCCCGCGTTGCGCCGCAGATGAATATCTACGCCGTGGGCTTTCCCGTCACGCTGACTGTGGGCCTGCTGGGCCTGACTGCAACCTTGCCCTTGCTGGAGCAGCCGCTGGTGGCCTTGCTGCAAAAAGGCATGGCGACTTTTGGCGTTTAGTTGAATAGAAACTATCAAAGTTGATAGCTGCTTGCGCAATATGGATAAGCGCTAGAGCCAGATTCCTTCAAAACTGGCACGCTCCCAATAGAGAGATAGCGAGCAAGCGCCGCCGCGCAGCGAAGCTGACGCCCCTTTCCATAGCGCGAAGCGCGTAGAGAAAGGGTGAGGCTGAAGAGAAACTATCAAGTTTGATAGCTGCTTGCGCAATATAGATAAGCGTTAGGGCCAAATTTCTTCAAAAATGGCGTGTCCCAACCCAGGGACAGCGAGCAAGGGCCGCCCCGCAGCTAGGCTGTCGTCCCCCTTCCGTAGCGCGCAGCGCGTAGAGAAAGGGGCGCCCGGCTAGGGGGAAGCGGCAAAGCCGCTCAGGGGGTTAAATCAGCCTATTACGTATGGCATAAGCCGTCAGCTCGGCATTGCTGCTCATGCCCAGCTTTTCCAGCACGCGGGCGCGGTACACGCTTACGGTCTTGGGGCTGAGCATCAACTCCTGCGCAATATCGGTCTGCTTCTGGCCGCTGGCAATTTTCAGCAGGGTCTGCATCTCGCGCTCTGACAAGGCCTCGTGCGGCACGGGCGCTGCGGGCTGGGCCAGGCTGTCGGCCAGCATCTGAGCCACTTCTGCCGTCAGATACTTGCGCCCGCCATGAACGGTGCGCACGGCCTCAATCAGCTGCATGGGGTCGCCCGCCTTGTTGGCATAGCCTGCCGCGCCGGCCTTGATGCTGCGCAGCGCGTACTGGTCCTCGGGGTACATGGAGACCATGATGACGCGAATCTGTGGATGCGTTTCGCGCACGCTGGCCAGCACCTCCAGGCCGTTGCGGCCCGGCATATTGATGTCCAGCAGCATCACATCGCAGGCAGCGTCGCGCAGGGCTTCGCGCAGCTCGGCATAGCTGCCGGCCTCGGCGGTAACGCGGATATCGGTGGCTTCGGCCAAGGTGTCGCGTATGCCTCTTCGCAAGATGGCATGGTCATCGCATAGCACCACATGGATCAAAGTCGCTCTCCCATGAAAACAGTCGGCAGCCGCAATACGAGCAAGTGCAGGGTGCTCATATTTCGATAACTGCCAGAGGAATGGTGAGGATGATAGAGCTTCCCCGTCCGGGCTGGCTGCTTACATCCAACCAGCCTTGTACGGTACGTGCGCGCTCATTCAGGCCTTTGAGGCCGAAGGACTGGGGCTTTGCGCGGTCTTGCACGCTCATGCCTACCCCGTTATCTGTTACTTCCAGTGTCAAAAAACCTTCATGGTCGGACAGCTCCAGCGTGACCTGGCTGGCCTGCGCGTATTTGCTGATATTGGTCAAGGCTTCCTGCGCCGTGCGATAGACCACGACCTGAAGTGCGGGTGCAAAGTCGGCCTGCTGGCAGTGCACATGCAGCCGGGCCGGAATGCTGGTGCGGCGCTCAAAATCCTGGGCCAACCATTGAATGGCAGCCAGCAGCCCCTGGTCCAGCACGGGCGGGCGCAGGTTTTGCATGATGCGCTGGCTGGCGCCCAGGGCGTGCTCCAGCATCTGCAGTGCATTCTGGGCATGTTCGCGCAGCGCCCCTTCGGGGCTGTTGCGCTGCATCCAGGCCAAGTCGAACTTGACGGCAGTCAGTGAACCGCCGATATCGTCGTGAATCTCGCGTGAGATGCTGGCGCGCTCCTGCTCGATACTGGTGTGCAGGTGCTCGGTCAGCTCGGCCAGGCGCTTTTCAGAGGCCGCCAGCTCCTGCATGGCGCGGCGGCGGGCGCGCCGGGCCTCGTGCACCTCCATGGCGCGCTGCACCACATGGGGCAGGCTGTTGATCTGGTCCTTGAGCAGGTAGTCGCTGATGCCCAGCCGCATGATGTCCACCGCTGCAGACTCCCCGATGGCGCCAGACAGCAGTACAAAGGGAGGATGCTCGGGCTGCTGGCGCACGATGTCCCAGACGTCCAGCGCGGTAAACCCCGGCAGGTGATAGTCGGCCAGGATTAAGTCAAAATTCTGCGCCTGCAGCGCAGCCTGGGTGGCCTGCAGGCTGTCAGCCACCGTGATCTGGCAGGCCAGTTGCCCGCGCTTGAGGCTCAGGCGGGCCAGGGTCTGATCGGCGGGGGAGTCTTCTATATGAAGGATGTTCACGCTCTGTTCCTGCAATTGCGCATAGCCAAGGGCGCTATCATTAGATACATTTTGGAACATGGTGGGCAAAAGTTGTCTGGTCGTGAGCAAAGAGCCGCGTCAGTGAACTGGAGCCAATTCTTTGCAGAGGGCATGGCGGGCAGCCCGTCGTGCAATGTCAATCGCTGTTGGAGTAACAATGCAGACAACGCAAAACCCATCGGGTGAGCCTGCAGTTGCCATGCCTGTCATGGTGGCTGCGGAGCTACAAGATGCATTGCTCGTCACGCTGCGTGACTTGCAGCGTCTTGAGGGGCTGCTCGACCATGCCACGCAGAATCTGCTGCAGCGCTTTGACGAGGCCAATGGCCAATTGTCGCATTCCAGCAAATCCGTGGACGGTGCGCTGGAGGGCGCCCGCGAGGCGCTGCGCCGTGCGGTGACCGAGCTGCAGTTTCACGATATGTCCTCTCAGCTCATTGCTCATATGTCCAGCACCCTGCAGGCCTGTGCGCTGCGGCTGGGGGCGGCCACCATGGGCATTGATGAGGAGGAAGACGGGCCAGCCTGTTTGCCCCAGTTGCCCGACAAACCCAATCCCGTCACGCAAAGCGAGATGGATGCAGGCTCCGTGGAGCTGTTTTGATCTTTTCCCCTATTTCCTGTTGCCCATCTGTTGGAGCTGTACATGCGATCGATTCTGGCTGTTGATGATTCCCCCTCGATGCGAAAGATGGTGTCTTTCACATTGACCGGGGCTGGCTTTAAGGTGGTGGAAGCCGTCGACGGAGTGGATGCGCTGGAAAAAGCGCAGACAGAGAACATTGATCTGGTCCTGGCCGACCAGAACATGCCGCGTCTCGATGGCATAGGCCTGACCCGCAAGCTGCGCGAAGACCCCAAGTTTCAGGGCACGCCCATCCTGATTCTGACCACGGAGTCCAGCGACCAGATGAAGCAGGCTGGCCGCGCGGCGGGGGCCACGGGATGGCTGGTCAAGCCCTTTGATCCCAATCGTTTGATCGAAGTCATTCAAAAAGTGCTGCGCTAAGCCGATAACAAGCCGATAAACCAGAACAACAGCAGGAATCACCATGGCGGACTTACACCAGGATGGCGCGGGCGCAGACTTTGACCTGAGCCAGTTCTATCAAATCTTTTTCGAGGAAGCGAGCGAGAACCTCGACCAGATGGAGCAGATGCTGCTCAGCCTGGACCTGTCTGCCGCCAACGACGAAGAACTCAACGGCATCTTTCGCTGCGCCCACTCCATCAAGGGTGGCGCTGCCACCTTTGGCTTCTCGGATGTCACCGAGCTGACGCACCGCATGGAGTCCCTGCTGGACCGTCTGCGTCGCCATGAAATCACGCCTGTACCTGCCATGGTCGATGTGCTGCTCGAATCTGCCGACGCCAGCCGCAGCCTGCTGGCCCGCCATCAGGCCGGTGGCGAGGGCGAGCCCATGTCCACCGCAGAGCTGGTGGTGCGCATCGAATCGCTGGCGCAGGGCCTGACGGAAATCCCTCAGGTCAGCCGTGCTGGCGCTGAGGCCCCTGTGGCAGAAGCTGTTGCAGCCCCTGTTTCGGCACCTGCCGTGGTGCAGGAGGCCGCTCCCGTCACCGCGCCGCAGGCCGAAGCTGCAACTTCCAGCGCGGTGGTGGGTACCGAGCCACCGGCTGGTGCGCGTGTGCTGCATATCCATATTGGCCCGCTGAGCCAGCTGGAGATGGGTGACGCGATCAAGGAGCTGTTCCGCGACATCCCCGGCCTGGGCACGATTCAGGATCTGCCCGGCGCTGCTGATGGCTTTCGGCTGTTTCTGGTCAAGACTGCATCCACAGACGATGAACTGCGCGATCTCTTCGTCTTTCATGTGGCCAAGGAGCAGGTGCAGATCAGCGCTGCGGCCGAGCCCGCCGCTGTTGCCGTAGTAGAGACGGCTGCTGCCGAGACCACTGCGGACGAAAGCGTGGTTCCGTCCATTCATTTGCCTGTGGAGGAGTCTTACGGCTTTTTCGCTGGCGCGCCCGGTGCGCCGGGAATGCTCTCAAATGCAGAGCATGTAGCCCAATCTGGTACGGCGGCAGCGGCTCAAAGTGCTTCTAAAGCTGCGCCCAAGGCAGCGGCCGCGCATATGGAGTCCACCAGCATCCGTGTGGATGTGAAGAAGGTGGATCAGCTCATCAATCTGGTGGGCGAGCTGGTGATTACCCAGGCCATGCTGGCGCAGAACAGCCAGGGGCTGGACCCCACGACCTATCAGCAGCTGCTGGCGGGGCTGGCTGATCTGGACCGCAACACACGGGACTTGCAGGAATCGGTGATGTCGATCCGCATGATTCCCATGTCCACCGTGTTCAGCCGCTTCCCGCGCATGCTGCGCGATCTGGCGGGCAAGCTGGGCAAGAAGATTGACCTCATCACCCTGGGCGAAGCCACCGAGCTGGACAAGGGGCTGGTCGAAAAGATCACTGACCCGCTGACCCACCTGGTGCGCAACAGCGTGGACCACGGTATCGAGATGCCGGAAGACCGGCTGGCCGCGGGCAAGTCGGAAAACGGCACACTGACGCTGGCGGCATCGCACCAGGGCGGCTCCATCGTCATTGAGGTGCGGGACGACGGCAAGGGCATGAACCGCGAAAAGATTCTGAGCAAGGCACGCGAGCGCGGCATGGACGTGTCTGATGCCATGCCTGACAGCGAAGTCTGGCAACTGATCTTCGCGCCCGGCTTTTCTACCGCTGAAGTGGTCACTGATGTGTCGGGCCGCGGCGTGGGCATGGACGTGGTCAAACGAAACATCACCTCGCTGGGTGGTACGGTGGAGATTGAGTCCGTCGCCGGTGTGGGCATGAAGGTGGCGGTGCGACTGCCGCTGACCCTGGCCATCATGGATGGCATGTCCGTCGGGGTGGAGGACGAGGTCTATATCCTGCCGCTGTCTTCGGTGGTCGAGTCCTTCCAGGTCAACCCCGACGATGTAAACACCGTGGCCAACGGCACGCAGCTGGTGAAGGTGCGCGACGAATACATGCCGGTGATTGCGCTGGAGCGCACTTTCCAGGTGCCGCGCGCTGATGAAAGCAAGACCAGCAACATCATGGTGGTGGTCGAGGCCGATGGCAGCCGGGTGGCCTTGCTGGTCGATGAGCTGCTGGGCCAGCATCAGGTGGTGGTGAAAAACCTGGAGAGCAACTACCGCAAGGTGCCCAATGTTTCCGGGGCCACCATTCTGGGCGACGGCTCTGTCGCCCTGATTCTGGACACCGGCGCCCTGGTGCGCCGAACCCGCCACTGAAGCGCAGCCAGCGCAACGCCAAACAATCTATCCGCATGGCCTGAGGCCGCAAGGAGCTGAAATGAACCAGACCAACAAGACTGCAGCAGGCGTGGCCACCGGCGCACGCGAGTATCTGACCTTCCGCCTGGGCGAAGAGGAATACGGCATCGACATCCTGAAGGTGCAGGAAATTCGTGGCTACGAGCAGCCCACGCGCATTGCCAATGCGCCCGAGTTCATCAAGGGCGTGGTCAATCTGCGCGGCACCATCGTGCCTATCGTGGACATGCGCCTGCGCTTTAACTGCTCCGAGGTGGAATACAACGCCTTCACCGTGGTCATCATCCTGAATCTGCGCAACCGCGTGGTGGGCATCGTGGTGGACTCGGTCAGCGATGTGATGGAGCTGGCGGCCGAAGCGATTCGCCCTGCACCCGATATCGAAAGCGCCATCGACAACGGCTGCATTCTGGGTCTGGGCTCGGTGGGCGAGCGCATGCTGATCCTGCTGGACATTGAAAAGCTCATGGGCAACGTCGATATGGGCCTGGTGGCCTCTGAAGCCTGATTGGTACCGGAATCAATGTGCTGAACTCGGACCGACACCCTTCCTCCTTGGCCGCCAGAAAACCGGCTGAGGCTGATGCTCCACTGGGAAATGCATTGGGCCCGCTGGCGCAGGGGCGCGAGTTCGCCTGGTCCGGGCGCGACTTTTCCAGAGTGCAGGCGCTGATCTACAAGCGCGCAGGCATCAGCTTGCACGATGGCAAGCACGCCATGGTGTACAGCCGCCTGTCACGCAGGCTGCGTGATACCGGGCATGACAGCTTTGCCAGCTATCTGGACTGGCTGGAATCCATCAACGATGGGCCGGAGTGGCAGGAGTTCGTCAATGCCCTGACGACCAATCTGACCTCGTTCTTCCGCGAAGCGCACCATTTCGAGATTCTTGCCCAGCACCTGCGCAGCCATAAGCCCGCAGGCAGTGGCTGGAAGGTGTGGTGCAGCGCCGCCTCGACAGGGGAGGAGCCGTACTCGATTCTGATGACGGCTGTGGAGAGCCTGGGCGCATCGACCAGCCTTGCGCTGACGGCCAGCGATATTGACTCGCGGGTGCTGGAAGTGGCCTCGCATGGGGTCTATCGTGCGGAAAACCTCAAAGGGGTCAGCACAGAGCGCCTGCACCGGTTTTTCTTGCGCGGGCGATCGGCCAATTCCGGCATGGTGCGCATCAAGCCTGAAATCCGGCGCATGGTGGATTTCATCAATGTCAACCTGATTGCCGGGGACTACGCATTTCGCGAGCCCTTCGATGTGGTGTTCTGCCGCAACGTGATGATCTACTTTGACGCCCCCACTCAGCGCCGCGTGCTGGAGCGCATTCACAAGGTGATGTCGCCCGGTGGCCTGCTATTTGTGGGGCATGCTGAAAATTTCAGCGATTCGCGCGATCTGTTCGCACTCAAGGGCAAGACCGTCTATGAGCGCCAGTGAAGCTGAACTGCGGAGGGCTGCCGCATGCTGAACCCGCCACGGGGTGAATCCATGGTGCATGCGGAGCGCCGTGCCGCCATGCGCATGCACAGCTATAGCGCTGCGGACTATCCCGATCCGGCGGGCGTGGCGCCGGTGGCCACGCTGGAGCAGCTCAAGCGCCAGCCGCGCCAGAATGGTGAAGCATCGTTCTTCTACTTCGACCCGCATTTTCAGCTCAGTGCCGCCAAGGTTCTGCCGGGGGAGTATTTCGTCTCCCGCCAGGAGATGGCCATAGTGACCGTGCTGGGCTCCTGCATTGCTGCCTGTCTGTGGGACCGCAGCATGCGCGTGGGGGGAATGAACCATTTCATGCTGCCGGATGGCGACAGCAGCGATGTTTCGGGGCGCTATGGCTCTTACGCCATGGAACTGCTGATCAACGAAATGCTGAAGCTGGGTGCCCGGCGTGAATCCATGCAGGCCAAGATCTTTGGCGGCGGCCAGGTCATGGCTAACTTCACCACCATGAATGTGGGCGAGCGCAATACCGCATTCGTCACCGAATACTTGCAGACCGAGCGCATTCCCATCGTCTCTCAGGACGTGCTGGACATCTATCCGCGCAAGGTAGTTTTTTTCCCGTCCACAGGCAAGGCCATGGTCAAGCGACTGGCCCATGCCCATCCCGAAGCGCTGGTGCAGCAGGAGATCAGCCGTGGCAGTGCCGCCGTTGTGGCGCGCAAGACAGCCGGCGGGTCGGTGGACTTGTTTTGAGGAAGGTTGAGCGTTGATAAAGCCAAAAATCCGGGTGATTGTGGTGGATGACTCCGCACTGGTGCGCAGTCTGCTGGCGGAGATCATCAATCGGCAGCACGATATGGAGTGCATTGGCACGGCCAATGATCCGCTGATTGCCCGCGAGATGATTCGTGAGCTGAACCCGGACGTGATCACGCTGGATGTGGAAATGCCCCGCATGGATGGCATTGATTTTCTGGGCCGTCTCATGCGTCTGCGCCCCATGCCGGTCGTGATGATTTCCACGCTGACCGAGCGAGGCGCTGAAGTCACCATGCGCGCCCTTGAACTGGGTGCCATCGATTTTGTGGCCAAGCCCCGTGTGGGTGTGGCCAATGGCCTGCAGGAACTGGCCAGTCAGATCGTGGACAAAATCCGGGTGGCTGCGGTTGCCCAGGTGCGGCGGCTGGCGGTTGCGCCCAGTGGCGTTGCGGCTGGCGCTGCCAGCCGGCCCGCTGCAGCGCCTCGGCCAGCGCCGCTTTCGGGCTTGCTGGGCCGTATTTCCACAGAAAAAATCATCGCCATTGGCGCATCAACCGGTGGAACCGAGGCGATCCGTGAGGTTCTGACCCATCTGCCTGCAGACTGCCCGGCCATTGTCATTACCCAGCATATGCCGCCAGGCTTTACCACCAGCTTCGCGGCGCGCCTCGATAGTCTGTGCCAGATGACGGTCAAGGAGGCTGTGCACGGAGAGCGTCTGCTGCCCGGTCACGCCTATATCGCACCGGGCGGCAAGCATTTCTCCATCACCCGCAGTGGTGCCAACTATGTGGCTGTGGTGGATGATGCGCCGCCAGTGAACCGCCACAAGCCATCGGTGGAAGTGCTGTTCAAGTCGGTGGCGGCCAATGCCGGGCGCAATGCCTACGGCATCATGCTGACCGGCATGGGCGCGGATGGCGCCATCGCCATGCGCGAGATGCGTGACGCTGGCAGCTACAACTTGGTTCAGGACGAAAGCACTTGCATCGTCTTCGGCATGCCCCGCGAAGCCATTGCGCATGGGGCCGCCGATGAGGTGCTGCCCCTGCCGCAGGTTGCCCCTGCCTTATTGAGCAAGCTGCGTGGCGGATCCGATCAGGTGCACCACCGCATCTGATTACATATAAAAATGAGCGCCTTGCGCTTGCCGTCTAATGAGTTGAAATGCTTTAAGCACTGAAACCCAAGAGAGGCAAGCGCAAGGCGCTCTCCTTATTGATGTTGTTGAATAGGTCTTGGCTTATTCAGACAGCGCCGTCCAGCGCTCCAGCGCTTCCATCAGCGCTTCGTCAATCTCTGCATCGCGCTGATGCATGGCAACGGCCTTGGTGTTGTCACTGGCAAACAGGCTGCCATCGGCCAGCGCATCCTGAATCTGCTTTTGCTCGGCTTCCAGTGCAGCGATGGTGGCGGGCAGGGTTTCCAGCTCGCGCTGCTCCTTGTAGCTGAGCTTCTTCTTGGGCGCTGCCGCTGCAGGGGCTGCTGTGGCAACGGGGGCTGCAGGCTTGGCTTCTTCCTTGGCGGGCGCCTTGGCCTGCGCCGCTTCGGCAATTGCCTTGCTGCGGCGAGACTGCTCCATCCAGTCCGTCACACCGCCTTCGTATTCACGCCAGTGGCCCGGGCCTTCCCAGGCAATGGTGCTGGTCACCACGTTGTCCAGGAAAGTTCGGTCGTGGCTGACCAGGAACACGGTTCCGTCATAGTTCTGCAGCAGCTCTTCCAGCATGTCCAGCGTCTCGATGTCGAGGTCGTTGGTCGGCTCGTCCAGCACCAAAACATTGGCGGGGCGGGCAAACAGACGCGCCAGCAGCAAGCGGTTGCGCTCGCCGCCAGACAGTGATGCCACGGGGGAATGCGCACGCGCAGGCGAGAACAGAAAGTCCGCCAGATAGCTCTTGACGTGCTTTTTCTGGTTGCCAATCTCAATCCACTCGCTACCGGGGCTGATGAAGTCTTCCAGCGTGGCATTCAGATCGACCTGATGGCGCATCTGGTCAAAGTAGGCCACCTGCAGATTGCCGCCCAGGCGCACCGTGCCACTGTCGGGGGCCAGTTCGCCCAGAATCATCTTCAGCAGCGTCGTCTTGCCAGCGCCATTCGGGCCCAGCAGGCCCACCTTGTCGCCACGCAAAATGGTGCCGCTGAACTTCTGAACAATATTCTTTTCGCCAAACGACTTGCTGACATCTGTCAGCTCGGCCACGATCTTGCCCTGATAGCCGTCGCCCTTGCCGGAAGCGATATCCATGTTCACACCGCCCAGTACATCACGGCGCTGCGCACGGCTGGCCCGCAGTTCCTGCAATCGGGTAATACGGCTCTGGCTGCGAGTGCGGCGGGCTTCCACGCCTTTGCGAATCCAGACTTCTTCCTGAGCCAGCAACTTGTCGGCCTTGGCGTTGATGACCGCCTCTTGTGCCAGCTGCTCTTCCTTTTGCAGCACGTACTGGGAGAAGTTGCCCGGATAGGTGCGCAAAATGCCCCGGTCCAGCTCCACAATGCGTGTGGCAATGCGGTCCAGAAAGCTGCGGTCGTGGGTAATGGTGATGACGCTGCCCTTGAAGGCAATCAGCAACTCCTCCAGCCACTCAATAGAGTCCAGATCCAGGTGGTTGGTAGGCTCATCCA